>WFVN01000185.1 GCA_015491615.1 Gammaproteobacteria bacterium | reverse complement strand
CCCCCATTTGGAGACCGTGAAACGCCGCCTGCAGGGCCCCGGCCCCGCCTTAGCCCAGCTCCCCGACGTGCGCGGCACCTGGATCAGCCTCTTCACTCTGGGGGAAGGCCAATCCACCTTCCAACGCCTGACGGCGGCGCGCAAGGCGGTGGCGCCCCATCTGGAGCGCCGCGCCGAGAGCTTACGCATCGCCTTCGCCGACCTGCCCCGGGAGACGGCCCTGGCGGCCGCCGACGCCCTCGTCTCCGCCCTCCTCTGCGGCGCCCATGCCTTACCCCGCTTCGGCAAGACGCCACCACCCGAGCCGCGCCCCCTCACCCTCCACCTGCACGGCCTTTCGGCCTTCCCCGATGACCTGGCCTGGTCGGCGGCCACCGCCGAAGGTACCAACCTGGCCCGCGACCTGGTCGCCCTCCCCGGCAATGAGCTGAGCCCCAAGGGCCTGCGCGAGCGGGTCGAGTCCCTGGCCCGCGCCGAGGGTTGGGAGATGACGTTCTATCATCGCCAGAGGCTGCGGGAGATGGGGGCCGGCGCCTTCCTCGCCGTCCTGAGCGCCAGCCTCGAGGAGGGCGCCGGCATCGTCCACCTGCGCTACCGCCCCGAGGGGACGGACGCACGACCCGTGGCCCTGGTGGGCAAAGGGGTGTGTTTCGACACCGGGGGCGTCAACCTCAAGGGCGCCCGCCACATGTTCGGCATGCACGCGGACATGGCCGGCGCCGCCACCGCCCTCGGCGTCCTCCTCGCCCTCACCCGCCTGAAACACCCCTATCCCTTAGACGCCTGGCTGGCGGTGGCCGACAACCTCATCGGTCCCGAGGCCTACCGTCCCAACGAGGTGGTGCGGGCGCTGGACGGCACCACCGTCGAGATCGTCCACACCGACGCCGAGGGGCGCCTCTTGCTGGCCGACACCCTGGCCCTGGCGGCACGCGAACGCCCCGCCGCCCTCATCGACCTGGCCACCCTCACCGGTACCTGCGTGCAGGCCCTGGGTGACCGCTACTGCGGCGCTTTCTCCAACGACCCAGAACTGGCCGAACGAACACGGCGAGGGGGCGAAGAAACCGGCGAGCGCGCTTGGCCCTTCCCCATGGATCCGGACTACGACGAGGCTCTGGAGAGCGACGTGGCGGACATCAAACAGTGCACCCTCGACACCGCGGCGGACCACATCCTCGCCGCCCGTTTTCTCTCCCGCTTCGTCCCCGACGGACTGCCTTGGCTGCACCTGGATCTGGCTCCCGCCACGCGCAAGGGTGGCCTCGCCCACGTCCCCACCGAAGCCACCGGTTTCGGGGTACGCCTCACCACCCGTTTGGTCATCGAAACGTCAAAATACTGACGAATAGCTAGAAAGGGGCCGACGACGAAACGCAGCGCCATACCATCCGCCACCTGCCCGCTCGAACCTGAGACCAGCCGCTCTCGGCACCTTCCCGCGTAGGAGCGAAGGGCCCGATTCCCCACATGGGCCTACGTCACAGGCTCTAAAACTTCCTCGCTCCGGGACGCTAATCCAGGGTGATGAAGTACACCAAACGCGCCATCGCCGTCATCTTCCTGCCCCTCACCACCCTGGCGGGGCCACCGGTCCCCTACGATAACTGGAACACCGGCGGCGGCCCCATCGACGCCCCCTGCCCGAGCGGCTACACCTGCGAGGAAAACGTCAACGATCAAGGCATCCTCCAGCGGATCCTCATTGATGCCAATGGCCGACGTCACGTCCAGCTCATCATTTACGACAGCAACGCCCAGGGTACCCTTGCCATCGAAAGTTTCGTCGATGCCACCGAGAACAGCGCCCAAAACGGCATTGCCCTCAAACAGACCCTCACCGCCACCGACGCCGCGGGTACGCAACTCACCGTCAACGCCCTCATCAACACTGGCTGGGCCTTGGATCCCACCTCTCCCGCCCTGCGCATGGAACAGACCCTGACCCAGAACGACCGCGGCGTGGGGTTTTCCAGTACCTTCCGCTACGAGGTGGATCGTGCGCCCGGCAGCGAAGGCGGCAACACCACGGGAACCTTTCTAGACATTCGCCAGGACCTGGTGGATTCTTCCGTCCTCACCGACAACCCAGCCACCGGCCAGGATCTCTATAGCTTCGTTCTGCGCCAAGTCGGTGGCGACCGGGTCACCCAGGGAGGGACCGTGAGCCTGGCGGGCGGAGGCATGGGCATGATGGGCGGCGGTGGCCGAGGGGGTACCTTATCCTGGCAGGCAGGCGACACGGTGCAGGCGATCTGGGTCGGCCAACTGTGCGAGGGCTGCCAGCAAGGCGGCATGGGTGGTATGGGCGGCATGGGTGGAAGTGGCGGCACCGTGACCTTTTCCTATCAGGCCTTCGACAACCTCTCCGACACCGCCGGGGACATCACCAGTTACTCCCTCAACAACACCGATCCCAGCTCGTGGGCCGATCCTCCTTTCGGCACCATGCCGACCTTGCAGTAACTCAAAGGTTTTCCGGACGCTTCCGATAAAGGGGGTGAATTCGAAGGAGTTCACCCGTGAACCCCATATCCCGTCGCCACCCCCTGGTTCAGGAAGCGGCCATCGCCGAGCGTCTGGCCCTGTATGACCTCACCACCGCCGACGAGGCCCCGGCGGCGATGTTGCACGACCTCCTGCATCCCCGGGTGGACGTGCTCAGCGACCGTTTCTACGCGCGTCTGTTCGAACATGCGCCCATGGCGGACTTCGTTCGCGATCAGAGCACACGGGACCGCCTCAAAGGCACCTTCCAGCGCTATCTAGACACCCTCGGCGTCGGCTTTCACCACCCGGAGTACGCTCGCCAACGCATCCAAGTGGGCTTGCGCCACGCTTGCATCGGCCTCCCCCTCACCTTCTACCTCGCCGGCTACCGCATCCTCCAAGAGGTCCTCCTGCACCATCTCTTCGACCAAGCCCCCGATCGCACCGGCGAGCTCTACGGTTTCGTCCTCAAGATCACCGGCTACGACACCTCCCTGGCGGTGGACGCCTATCATCTGCAACGTACCCACCTTCTGCAGGACTCCATCGAAGGCCTGCGCCAAGAAACGGCCCGACTCACCCACGCGGCCAACACGGACACCCTCACCGGATTGGCCAACCGACGCTGTATCCTCGACCAATTGGAGCGGTTGTGTCTGGAGCGGGACGGAAGCATCCTCCCCTTGACCCTGGCGATGGTGGATTTGGACGACTTCAAAGCGGTCAACGACCAGCGAGGCCACCTGTGCGGCGATCGCGTGCTCACCTCTGTCGCATCCGTATTGCGCCAGGGGTTGCGTGGCGAGGATCGCGTCGGCCGCTACGGCGGCGAAGAGTTCATGATCATCCTCGACGGCACGCCCTTGGAACAGGGCGTACGGGTCCTGGATCGCCTGCGGAAACGGGTGGCCTCCGTGCCGGTGATCTGCAAGGACGGACGCGTGCCCGTGCGCATGAGCGTCGGCATCGCTGAGCTCCGGCCCGGAGAACGATGTACGGAATTGCTGGAACGTGCCGACAAGGCCCTCTACCAAGCCAAGCGGGAAGGCAAGAATCGCGTCGTGCGTGCTAGATGACCGGCGGGGGGAGTTGCAGGTAATAGCCCTTCTCGCGCAGGGCCGCCATCACCGTACGCGCATCGGCCCGGACCAAGCGCCGCTCCGGGGTGAGTTCCAGATCCATCACCGCCTCCAGCC
>WFVN01000184.1 GCA_015491615.1 Gammaproteobacteria bacterium | reverse complement strand
GGGCGTTGGCCAGCGGGTGGGCCGCCTCGGACAGGAGGTGGGCGGGCAGTGGCGGCCTGTCTTGCAGACGGCCCAAGAGGCGTGCTTGGCCGTCGTCCAAGAGGGCCAGGTCACGCTGCAGGAGGCGGGCTATGCCGTCGTCCACACCCTGGTGCCGAAGCAAATCTTCCAGGCCGAGGGGTTGGATAAGGGTGGTGACGAAGGCGGGGTCCAGGGTTGGGGTCGGCGTCGTCGTCCGGGAGGGGAGGGCCCAAGGGTCGGAAGCGGGCGTCTGTGGGCGAATGGGGCCTCCGAGACCGGCACATCCGACAAGGAAGCCGGCGAGGAGCAGCGGGCCGATGCGCGTGAGTCGTGCTGTCATGCGTCCAGTTCGTCCTTCCATGCGCGGAGAACGGCAAAGATCTCCGCCTCCGAGGTGAGGGGGCGCCCGGCATGTGCCTCCGCAGCTTCCCGCACCGCCGGGACATGAGTACGGAGGAACGGGTTGGTGTCCCGCTCCAGAGTCAAGGGCGCCGGTACGGTGGGTTCCCCCCGTAGGCGGCGCGCATTCTCCCGCGCGATGCGTGCGCGGATGGCCGGGTTGTCCGGTTCCACCACTTGCGCGAAACGCAGGTTGTCCAAGGTGTATTCGTGTGCGCAATAGACCCAAGTGGTATCGGGCAGGGCGGCGATCTTTTCGAGGGATTGCAGCATTTGTTCCGGATCGCCCTCGAACAGGCGTCCACAGCCGGCGGTGAACAGGGTGTCGCCGGTGAAGATCACACTCTCGCTGGCATAGGCGACGTGACCGAGGGTGTGGCCGGGGACTTCCAGCACCCGCAGGCGCAGGCCAGCGGCTTCGACCTCGTCTCCCTCCTGAACGGGATGGTCGCGGCAAGGGATGGGTTCCCCTGCGGGCCCGAACACCGGCACTCGGTAACGTCGTTTGAGGGGCTCGATGCCGCCGGTGTGGTCGGCGTGGTGGTGGGTGACGAGGATGGCCGCGGGCGAGAGGCCCGTGCGTTCCAGGTGCTCGACGACGGGGGCGGCGTCGCCCGGATCGACGATCAGGCAGCGGCGTTCTGACACCGCCCGCGCAAGCCAGATATAATTGTCCTGGAAAGCCGGAACGGCCTCGATGGACGGCATGCCGGCGCTCCCCTCCCTAGTGTTCTTGGAATCGTTGGTATCCGCTGCATGGCGCGTTGGGCCTGGCGTAAGCACCCCCCTCCCGGGGCCGAGATCGACCTGGCCGAGGCTATGCTCGACTGGTATTGTACGCCGCTGGGTGAGGTTTTGCAGACCCTGGAGTCGGCAGCCCTGGGTTCCTTCCTGCCGGGCCTGTTCGGTTATCACCTGGCGTGGATCGGTCCCCTGCCGGACGTGGCCTGGCTGGAACACTCCCCCATCCGCCACTGCGCCGTGTTGTCCCCCCACCGTATCGGCCATGGCACGCTGCAGGCGCGTACCCGTGCCAGCGCCCTGCCCCTGGCGACCGACACGGTGGACGTGGTGGTGTTGCACCACGCCTTGGAGCTGGACCCCGATCCCCACCAAGTGTTGCGGGAGGCGGAGCGGGTCCTGATCCCCGAGGGGCGGGTGGTGATCGTCGGCTTCAATCCGTGGAGCCTGTGGGGCGGTCGGCGTGTCCTCACCCTGTGGAACGACCGTGTCCCCTGGGTCCTGACCTATCTGCGCCCCGGACGGGTGAAGGACTGGGTGCGTGTGCTCGGGCTAGAAGTGGAGCGACTGGATCGCTACTTCTACCGCCCCCCCTGCGTCAACAGTACCTTGCTACAACGGTTCGGCTTCATGGAACCCCTCGGGGGGCGCCTGTGGCCGGTGTTCGGCGCCCTCTACGTCCTGGTGGCGCGCAAACGGGTGAGTCGCCCGACCCTGGTGGGGCCGCGCTGGCGCCGTCGTCGGCGCATCGCTTCCCCGGGGCTGGTGGGCACTTCCAATCGGAATCCTTCGTGAAAAAAAACGACGACATCGTGGAGATCTTCACCGACGGGGCCTGCCGCGGTAACCCCGGTCCCGGCGGCTGGGGGGCCATCCTCCGTTACAAGGGCAAGGAAAAAAACCTCTCCGGGGCGGAACCCCACACCACCAACAACCGCATGGAGATGATGGCGGTGATCCGCGCCCTGGAAGCCTTGAAGCGGCCTTGCAAAGTGCGCCTCACCACCGATTCCCAGTACGTGCGCAAGGGCATCACCGAATGGCTGCCCCAGTGGAAGCGGCGCGGCTGGAAGACGGCCGCCGGCAAGCCGGTGAAGAACGCCGACCTGTGGCGGCGCATCGACGAACTGGCCGGCCGCCACGACGTCGAATGGCACTGGGTGCGCGGCCACAGCGGCCACGAGGAGAACGAACGGGCCGACCGCTTGGCGGTGGCGGCCATCGACCGCTTGTGGAAGGAAGGCAAGGCATGAGCGAACGACAGATCGTCCTGGACACCGAAACCACCGGCCTCGATCCCAAGGACGGACACCGCATCATCGAGATCGGTGCCGTGGAACTGGTCAACCGCCGTCTCACCGGCCGGCGCTTCCACCAGTACCTACAGCCGGACCGGGAGATCGACGAAGGGGCGGTGCAGGTGCACGGCATCACCAGCGAGTTCCTCGCCGACAAGCCCCGATTCGAAGACATCGTGGACGACTTTCTCGCCTTCGTCACCGGCGCCGAACTGGTGATCCACAACGCCCCCTTCGATGTGGGCTTCATCAACCACGAACTGGCCCTCTTGGGCGCCCAATACGGTCGCATCGAGAACCGCTGCGAGATCCTCGATACCCTCGCCCTGGCGCGGCGCCTGCACCCGGGACAGAAGAACAACCTGGACGCCCTGTGCAAACGCTACGAGGTGGACAACTCCAACCGCGAGCTGCACGGTGCCCTGCTGGATGCGGAGATCCTCGCCGAAGTCTACCTGGCCATGACCGGCGGCCAGGGGGATTTGGGCCTCGCTGCCGAAGACCTGGCGCCAGTGCGGGGCATGGACGGCCAACTGGAGATCCGCCGCCTGGACGGCGAACGTCCCCGCCTGCGGGTAATCCGTGCCGACGAGACGGAACGCGCCGCCCACGAGGCCCGCCTCGACGCCATCGAAGCGGCCGCCGGGCGTTCTTCTCTGTGGCGGACCTTGGAAGAGTGAGAGGTTCCCTCGAAGCGCTGGGCCCCGACGGGTGAAGATGGCGATGGATACCGACCCCGTCGCTGCGCGCCCGGCTGCGGTGACCCCGGGCCGCTCGCCACGGCATGGATGCTGCAGTCGTCTCGCCCGCCATGGAACGTTCGAATCAGCACAGCATCGCTACCTTGGTCCGTGCCCGCGGCACCGTCGGTGGCCAGGAGGTGACTCTGGCCCTGCGGCCCGCGCCGCCGGGATACGGTCTACGGCTGATTCGGCTCGACCTCCCCGGTCGGCCGGAGATTCGCTGTACTCTGGAAGAAGCCGAATGGGGCGAGCACGGGCTGGTGGTGGGACGGGGCGATCGGACGGTGAGCGGCCTGGTACCCCTGCTCGCCGCTTGTCGAGGGCTGGGGGTGGACAACGCCCGCATCGAACTGGATGGGCCCGCGATCCCCAAACTGGATGGCAGCGCCGCCCCTTACGCCTTCCTCCTGCGCTGTGCCGGACGGGTGGATCAGGGGCGACCGGCGCCGTTGCTGCGGCTTCGGGAAGTCCTCTGCTTTTCCCACGGGGCGGGGCGCATTAGCTGCGGCAGCGGTGAGGGACTCTATCTGAGCGTCGCTCAGGCGCCGCGCCGCAGCTTCGGGCTGGTACTGAGCGAAGAAGTCTTCGTCACCCAGTTGGCACGTGCCCGCGCGGTCGCGGCGGATCGTCCACGGTGGGACGACGAAGCCCTGCGTTACGCCCTGCAAGAGGCCCTCGCGGTGATTGCCTTGTGCGGAGTCCGCCTTCAGGGGCGCCTCCATTGGGTAGGCGGGGACGGGCGTCTGCACCTGGCCTTCTGGCGCCACGGGACGGTGCTGGAAGAGCCGCCGCAGGCCTGCTATGGGAGCGGGTGAAGGGTCGTTCAATTTTCGTCCGCGGGCTGCCGATCTAATCATCAGCGGGTGTCGCATGCCCCGGCAAAAGGATCGAGGAAACGACCATGGCCAAGCGTGAAATGGTTCTCTCGTTGAGCGAAATGGTGAAACATCTGCTGCGTGCCCACGAGGTACCCTTCGAAGTCTGGGATCGCAGCGATTACCTCACCATTCTCCACGCGGTGGTGGCCAGCGGTTTCGGCGGCGGCGGGCAACTGGCGCGGGTGGTGTTCCTGCGCGACGATGTCGGCCTGGTTATGGCCCTTCTCAGCGATCCCGAAGACACCGATGTCCCCGCGCGGCGCCTGGAACGGCAACTCGTACCCACCCTGCCCTTCGAAGTGCTGGAATCGGATGACGACACGACGGAGCTGTGGATCGCACCGGAATTTCGCAATGCCGACTCCCTTATCCTCGACGTGGGCAGCGGGCAAGAAGTCATCCAAGTGAACAGGAACCTGCTGGAGGCGGGTTTCCGCGACGGTGACGAGGACGAAGTGACCGAACTGCAGGTTTACGAGCTGCTCGCCCGCATCGCCCTGGACAGCCCCAACCCCGAACCTTTGTGGGACCTGGTGGAGCGCCTCCATGACCTGGAAGAACTTCCCGACGCCACCCCCTATACCGAAGCCGCCTTGGGCCTGTTCCTGCTACCCGAGCCGCAGCCCGAAGAATTGCTCTCCCTCGTCGCCACACAAGTCTTGGAGCGTCCCGGTTATCCACAACCCGATCCGGTCATGCAACGGATCACGCGCCTCATGGAGGAGGATGGCGCTGACCCCCATTATTGGGAGGAAGCCACGCATCTCGTCCTCGGCCATGCCTTGGTGCGCCAGTTCCCCGTCGCCGCGGGTGACCGTCTCGGCGTGCCTTGGTGTTGGCGTCATCTGCTCCTCGCCGCGCGTGTCAGCGGCCACCTCGCCCGCCTCACCGCCGTGCCTGGCGTAGAGCCCCGGCGGGCGGCCTTGGCCGGTTGGCTGCACGACGTGGGACATCTCTACATGGCGCAAGTCTTCCCGCGTGAATTCGCCATCTTCACGCACCTGCTGGAGCGGCACCCCCACCGCTCGGTGGAAGACATGGAACTGCATCTGCTGGGCCTCACGCACACCCACCTGGGTGCGGCCTTGGCGCACCACTGGGGCTTGGAGGAGGGCATCGTCAGCGCCATTCGCGATCACCACCAGCTAGATGCCGAGACCCACAACCCCTACGCCGAACTAGTACTCATGGCCGACCGCCTCATCCACCGCACCGACCGCAGCGACGCTGCTTCCCCCATTCTCCCCCCCTGGCTCCTGCGCCGCCATGCCCTCGACGGTGAGCAGCTAGGGCGGGTGCTGGAAGAGGCCCGTCACGGACTCATGGCGTTGGAACCGACCTGGCTGGAGCAGGCCTGACCACCTCGCCGGGCTGGGTTATAATTCCACCCTCCTCATAAAAATAATTTATCGGCCCTAGCCCGGCCGTGGGGAGTATTGCCATGAACGACGGGGACATCGAGTACCCCGAACACCCGGCGGCGGACAAGATCCTACGCCTCGTCGCCGATCTGTGTCCTCCGGAGGTCTCAGGGACCCTTACGCACCACGTGCGTCAGATCTTGGCGGTCGAGGCCGAGTTGCAGCATGAGCGTGAGCGTCTGTATGCTGTCTTCGTTTCTCTCCTCTTGGACGCCCTCATTACCCACCTGGGAGACGACGACGAGCTCGTCGTCGAGATATGGGCCGTGCAATCACGCCTGTTGCCCCCCCTCTCCGAGGCGGAATTGTACGCCCTCCGGCGTCAGGTGGAGGCCGTCGCTGATCGCGTCACCCAGAGCGAATCCTTGGCGCGTGAGCGCATCGAGGCGATGATCGCCCCCCTGCGTCAACGGCTCACCGCGATCCCCGAAAGGGCCTCGGCCACGAGCGAGGGGCCTGCCGGGCGTATGGCCGAAGCCATCCAACTGGCCACCGCACGCCTCGCCGTGGCCCTCGAAGAGGCCGTCTCGCAAGGTGAAGAATTCGCCACTTTCCTGGAAGCGGAGATGGGTACTTTGGAACGGGTGGGGGAAGGTCAGCCCCTGAATGTACACCAGCTCGCCCTGCGGCGCGAGCTGGAGAAGATTCATCGTGGCCAACGGCGCCTGAACCAGCATTTCGACCAGATCCGTACCTATCTCACGCAACTGGAAGCGGACCGGGAACACTTCACTGCCGAACTCTCGCGCATGATCGAGCTCAGCCTCACCGACGAGCTCACCGGCTTGCCCAACCGCCGTGCCTTCATGCAGCGCCTGCAGGACGAAGTGGCCCGTGCCCATCGTTATGGCACCCCCTTGGTTCTGGCCATAATCGACATCGACCGTTTCAAGCCCATCAACGACCGTTACGGTCATGCCGCCGGAGACGCCGTCCTGCGCGAGTACGCCCGCCACGCCCTTTCCGCTTTCCGCCACCACGACTTGGTGGCCCGCTATGGGGGCGAGGAATTCGCCGTCCTCTTTCCCGGCACTCCCCCGAAAGGGGTCCGGCATGCCTTGGAAAAGGCGCGTGCACGGATCCAGGACCATGAGGTGGAGGTGGGCGATCGGCGGCTTCCCCTGCCCACCTTCTCTGCCGGCATCGCCATGCTGCGTTCCGGGGAGAACGGCCAGGACCTCATCCGTCGCGCCGACCAAGCCCTTTACCGGGCCAAGCATGCAGGTCGTGATCGCATCGTGGACGCCGAAGAGGATATCTCTCAACCCAGCGGCTGAGCATGCGATTCCAAAGCGGTTGGGCGCCGTGTATGATCCCCGGCCATGAGCGCACGACCCCTCCCAGGGGTGCTCCTGATCAACCTGGGCACCCCCGACGCCCCCACCCCCGAGGCCCTGCGTCGCTACCTGGCCGAATTTCTCTCCGATCCGCGCGTGGTGGACCTGCCTCGCTGGCGCTGGATGCCCATCCTCCACGGCATCATTCTCCGCACCCGACCGGCACGGTCCGCGCGTGCCTACGCCCGTATCTGGACCGAGCAGGGTTCCCCCCTGCGCCTGTACAGCGAGGCCCTCGCCGTGGCCCTCGAGGCCTCGTTGCGCATCCCCGTACGCATCGCCATGCGCTACGGATGCCCGAGCGTCGCCACCAGTCTTGCCCAATTGCGTCAGGTGGGGGTACAGCGTCTCATCGTCCTGCCCCTCTACCCCCAGTATTCCGCCACCACCACCGCCTCCGCCTACGATGCCCTGGCCGCAGCCCTGCGGCGCGAGGCCCACGTTCCCGAAATTCGATTCCTGGGCGACTACCACTGCCATCCCGCTTACATCAATGCCCTGGCCTCGCGCATCGAAGCACACTGGCGAGAACATGGCCGAAGCGAACGATTGCTCCTTTCCTTCCACGGCATCCCTCAACGTTACGCCGCGGCCGGCGACCCCTATCCCCAACACTGCGAGGGTACCGCCCGGGCCCTCGCTCAGCGCCTGCGCCTGGGGGAAGGGCAATGGGCGATGAGTTACCAGTCCCGTTTCGGGCGCGAGCCCTGGCTAGAGCCCTACACCGACGAGACCCTCGCCCGTTGGCCCGGCGAAGGGGTGCGTTCGGTGGACGTGGTATGTCCCGGCTTCGCCACCGACTGTTTGGAGACCCTGGAAGAAATCGCCATGGAAAACCGTGATGCCTTCCTCCAGGCTGGCGGTGAGACTTATCGTTATATCCCCGCCCTCAATGACCACCCGGAACACGTGGCCCTGTTGGAGGGTCTGGTACGGGAAGGGGGCAAGGGTTGGTTGTAAAGTACGCCGGCGCTGTCGCGGTCACCCTTGGGCGACACGGGTTCCTTGATTCTCAGCGTGGCCCGGGTGTCGGCTTCTTTGCCACTCCCCCGCATCCACCCGCTACTTCGTTCGCGCCGAGGCATTGAAGGGTCATCAGGACTCTCGAAACCTCAGTGGTTCAGTCCGGGTTCAGTTAACCCTCGCTAGGCTACCCCCAGCTATGCCCCACGAGGGCCTGAGGGATCCGACCAACAACACCTAGAACTGGAGGTTTTATCATGTATAAATGGCTGATTCTGGCCGGTGTCATGGCTGCCACCCCCGCATTCGCCGCCGGTGAAATGGACTTGGCCCGCAAGAGTGGATGCCTGGCTTGCCATGCCCTCGACAAGAAGGTCGTCGGGCCCTCTTGGAAAGACATCGCCGCTCGTTACAAGGGCAAGGACGACGCGCGCGCCATGCTCATCGAAAAGGTCAAGAAGGGCGGCAAAGGCAACTGGACCGAAGTTACCCGTGGCGTGCCCATGCCCCCGTATTCCCCGCGCGTCTCCGATGCCAACATCGAGAAACTGGTGGATTTCATCCTGACCATGTAAGGAAGTACCCAACCCCCTCGTCATTGGCCTGTAGCCCTTCGGGAATGACGGGAACTTTAGCGCGGCCCATGGCCGCGCTTTTTTTTACATTTCTTTGTTTTCCTTGAGGCCGGTTGGCAGTATCCCTAGTGAGGAAGCGGACGCCCCCGAAAACGAGTCGTGAGCTCAAGACGGCGTAGTGATGCCCCTTCGATGCCGGTGAATGACAAAGGCCGAGTCGCGGGGTGTCTCGGTGCAGACGAATCGAGTTCGATCCCCGGAACATCGGGGCGGTTCGAGGCGCGGTTCAGGAACCCGACGTACCAGGTTTGACGAATGAATGGAAAAGCCGGTTTCGTGGTGCCAGAGCTCTAGGTGGGTGTGGATGGCGGAGAGGGTGGGATTCGAACCCACGGGCCCGTGAGGGCCAACGGTTTTCAAGACTGCCGCTTTCGACCGCTCAGCCACCTCTCCAGTGACCGGGGAGGATAGCGAAAGCGGTTGCGCGGCGCCAGCGGTAACTTCTTTCACCGAATACGAACGAATCTCGATCGTCGCCATCGGCTCCATGCCACGCGGCGATCCTCTATGAGGGGGCGTGGCGTTCCGCTCATCGTCGTGGGCGGGAAATGCCCCCGGAGATCCGGGGGCACCAAGCCATTGGATCATTGACCGTCGTCGCGTCACCACCATTCAAGATCGAAGCGGTCGAGGTTCATGACCTTGTTCCACGCGGCGACGAAGTCCCGTACGAACTTCTCTTGATTGTCCTCCTGGGCATAAAATTCCGCCTGGGCCCGGAGTTGGGAATTGGCCCCGAACACCAAGTCTACTCGTGTCGCGGTCCACTTGCGCTCTCCCGTGACACGGTCTTTCCCTTCGTAGACTCGTGGGTCGTCGGCGCTCTGTTGCCAGTCGATGCTCATATCGAGAAGGTGGACGAAAAAGTCGTTCGTCAAGGTTCCTCGGCGCTCAGTGAATACGCCGTGCGGGGAATCGCCGAAGTTGGCTCCCAGGACCCGGAGCCCTCCGACCAGGACGGTCATTTCCGGTGCGGTGAGGGTGAGGAGCTGAGCTCTGTCGATGAGCAGGCGCTCTGCTGGCAGATGTTCGCATCCGGTTTTGACGTAATTTCGGAAGCCATCCGCCACGGGTTCCAGATGGGCGAAGGAATTTACGTCGGTTTGTTCTTGGCTGGCATCGGAACGGCCAGGGGCGAACGGCACCTCTATCTGGAAGCCGGCCTGCTTTGCGGCCGTTTCGATGGCGGCGACGCCCCCGAGGACGATCAGATCAGCAAGCGAGACCCGTTTATCCCCAGATTGCGTCTCGTTGAATCGCGTCTGGATATCCATGAGAACTTCCAAGACTTTGGCGAGCCGGGTGGGTTGGTTGACTTCCCAATCTTTCTGGGGACTGAGTCGGATGCGCGCACCGTTGGCGCCGCCGCGTTTGTCCGAACCACGGAAGGTCGCAGCCGAAGACCAGGCCGTGTAAACGAGTTCGGAGACGGAAAGTCCCGAGGCCAGGAGGCGTTTCTTCAAATCGGCGATGTCCGCTTCGTCGATGAGCTCATGGTCTATCGGCGGGATGGGGTCTTGCCAGAGTAGTTCCTCTGCCGGCACCTCGGGCCCCAAATAACGCGATTTGGGTCCCATGTCACGGTGGGTGAGCTTGAACCAGGCACGGGCGAAGGCTCTGGACAGCTCTTCCGGGTGTTCCAGGAAACGGCGGGCGATGGGGCCGTAGATGGGATCCATGCGCAATGCCAGGTCGGTGGTGAGCATGATCGGCTTGTGCCGCCGGTCGGGGTCATGGGCGTCAGGGACCAGATCTTCTGGTGCGGGGTTCACGGCGACCCATTGCCAGGCTCCGCCCGGGCCCTTCTCCAGATTCCACTCGTATTTGAAGAGCAGCTCGAGAAAGCTGTTGTCCCATTGGGTCGGTGTCGGTGTCCAGGCACCTTCGAGTCCGCTAGTGATGGTGTCGGCCCCTTTGCCGCTTCCGTAGCTGTTTTTCCAACCGAGACCCTGCTGCTCGATGGGGGCCGCTTCGGGTTCGGGACCCACGTATTTCTCCGCTTCCGCGGCGCCGTGACATTTGCCGAAGCTGTGCCCCCCGACGATGAGCGCGACCGTTTCCTCGTCGTTCATCCCCATGCGTTTGAAGCTTTCCCGAATGTGCTCCCCTGCTTTGAGCACGTTGGGTTCGCCACCCGGCCCTTCCGGGTTGACGTAAATCAGACCCATGTGATCGGCTGCCAGGGGTTTTTCCAGCTTTCCTTCGGGATGGCGTTCGTCGCCCAGCCACTGGTGCTCGGGACCCCAATAGATGTCTTCCTCGGGTTCCCATGTGTCCACGCGTCCGCCGCCGAAGCCGAACGTCTCGAAGCCCATGGACTCGAGCGCCACGTTGCCGGCGAGAATCATCAGATCGGCCCAAGAAATCTTGTTGCCGTATTTTTTTTTGATCGGCCAGAGCAGGCGGCGCGCTTTGTCGAGATTGGCGTTGTCCGGCCAACTGTTGATGGGTGCAAAGCGCTGGTTGCCTGTGGCTCCGCCGCCGCGCCCGTCGAAAACGCGATAGGTGCCGGCACTATGCCAGGCCATGCGGATGAAGAGAGGGCCATAATGGCCGTAGTCGGCCGGCCACCAGTCTTGAGATTCGGTCATCAGGCGGTGGAGGTCTTCTTTCAGCGCCGCGTAGTCCAGTTCGGCGAAGGCTTCGTTATATTTGAAACCTTTCTCCAGCGGTTTGAGAGGGGCGGGATTTTGATGGAGGATCTTCAGGTTGATCTGCCCGGGCCACCAATCCCTGACGGTGCTACCGCCCAAGGTGGTATGACGATAGGCTTCTCCGGAGACTGGGCATTTGTTGTTTTCTGCGCTCATCTAAAATTTCTCCATCATTTGGGCTTTGTGTGAATGGTGTGCTCCACAGTAGTCTTTTCCTTTCTCGCTCCATGGGAAAAAGACAGGATCGGGAGCCCTCATGATTTCGGTTGTTGTTGGAAAAAGTTGAAATGTCCATTCATCACCGCGCACAGCGCAGGAAAAGTTCACTTAAACCGCAATTATGGCCTGGTATTTATGCGGTCGACGTGTCTTTTCTTAATTCTTACATGGGGGCGACCGGCGGAAAATGCCCCGCGCGAAGGCATCATGCCGTGTCGCGGGCGATGGGCAAGTTGGTTCGACGGTCCCCGTGCTTGGCGTCACCCGAGGGGTCTGGGGCGGGGGAACCCTTAGCGTGGGAGTAAAAGGGCTCGAAGGTGCGTTACGTGCCGGCGGGTTCTTCCTTCAGCCAGGCGGCCACGCGTTTGGCGTAGTAGGTGAGGATGGCGTCGGCGCCGGCGCGCTTGAAGGCGAGCATGGCCTCCATGACCGTCTTGCGCTCGTCCAGCCAGCCGTTTTGGGCCGCGGCCTTGAGCATGGCGTACTCGCCGGAGACGTGATAGACGAAGGTGGGGGTAGCGAATTGGTCCTTCACCCGGCGGACGATGTCCAGGTAGGGCATGCCCGGCTTGATCATGACCATGTCCGCTCCTTCTTCCAGGTCCATGGCCACTTCGTGCAGGGCCTCGTCGCTGTTGGCCGGGTCCATCTGGTAGGTGGACTTGTCTCCGGCGCCCAGGTTGGCGGCCGAGCCCACCGCGTCGCGGAAGGGGCCGT
>WFVN01000183.1 GCA_015491615.1 Gammaproteobacteria bacterium | reverse complement strand
GCACCGTGGGGCCGGAGAAGCCGGGCATCCACGGCGTCTCCCTGGACTGCCGTTTCGGCTACGGGGCGGCCGGTTTCGTCACCGGCGCCTTCGCCTTCGCCGCCGTCGCCCGCCTCATCGAACGCCACCTGCGCCGCTGGCGACGGCAGCGGGCGGGTTAGTCCGCGGTCACCACCCCGCGCTCCACCTCGCCGGCCTTGCGCAGCTCGCGCTTGAGGATCTTGCCGGTGGCGTTCTTGGGCAGGGCGTCCATGAAGACGAAGCGACGCGGCACCTCGTGACGCCCCAGGTGGGCGCGGCAATGCTCGCGCAGGGTGCGCTCGTCGGCCGTCTGCCCTTCCTTGAGGGCCACGTAGGCCACCGGGATCTCCCCGTGCAGCTCGTGCGGCTGGCCCACCACCGCCGCCTCCGCCACCGCCGGGTGACGGTAGAGGACCTCCTCCACCACGCGCGGATAGACGTTCATGCCGTTGACGATGATGAGGTCCTTCAGGCGGTCGATGATGGCGAAGTAGCCGTCGGCATCGCGCACCCCCAGGTCGCCGGTGCGGAAGAAGTCATCGAAGAAGCTGGCCGCCGTCTCGTCCGGGCGGTTCCAATAGCCGCGCATCACCGACGGCCCGCGCACGCAGATCTCCCCCGTCTCCCCATCGGGCAGTGGGCGACCCTCGCGGTCGCGGATCTCCATGGTCACCCCGGGCACGGGCAGCCCTACGGTGCCCGGCTTGCGTGCACCGTGGCGAGGATTGACGCAGGTGACCGGGCCGCACTCGGTGGGCCCATCGCCCTCCAGGAGCGGCACACCGAAGCGTTCCTCGAAGGCGGCCATCACCGCCTGCGGCATGGCGGCGCCACCGGAAACGCAGAAGCGCAGGCCCTCCAAAGGCGCGGCGGCCTCGTCGGGGAGGCGCAACAGGAGGGCGTACATGGAGGGCACGCCGAGGAACACCGTCGCCCCGTGCTCGCCGATGGCGCGCGCCACCTGGGCCGGCTCGAAGCGCGGCAGGGGGACGAAGGAGAAGCCGTGCAGCAGGGGCGTGAGCATGCCCACGGTGGCGGCGAAGGCGTGGAACATGGGTAGCACCACCAGGAGGCGGTCGTCCTCGGAGAGTTCCAGGGCAGCGGTGACGCTGTCGGTGTTGGAAACCAGATTGGCGTGCGTCAGCATGGCCCCCTTGGGGCGTCCGGTGGTGCCGGAGGTGTAGAGCAGGGCGGCCAGGTCACGGCGCGGGTCGATCATCACCCGCGGGGCCGGCGCCAGCCCCGCCTGGATGGCCGCCCAGCCCACGTCGCCCTCGGCCAGGGGCTCGCCGAGGGAG
Organism: Gammaproteobacteria bacterium; assembly: GCA_015491615.1. Classification (GTDB taxonomy): domain Bacteria; phylum Pseudomonadota; class Gammaproteobacteria; order S012-40; family S012-40; genus S140-43. Next base: position 1,027 of record WFVN01000183.1, on the reverse strand, counting down.
ATCCACTGCCCTACCTGCACGGCCCGCTCGCGCACCGCCGCCACCCCTTCGGCCAGGGCCGGGTGATAGACGAAGGCGGTGGCCCCCGAGTCGGTGAGCAGGTAGTCGATCTCCTCCGGGTTGAGGAGCAGGTTCACCGGCACCACCACCCCGCCGGCCTTCTGGATGCCCAGATAGGCGGCCGCGAACGCCGCCCCGTTGACGGCGTACAGGGCCACCCGCTCGCCCACCTGCAGGCCGCGCGCCGCCAGATGGGCGGCCAGGCGGTCGCTCTGCCGGTCCAGCTCAGCGAAGCTCGTCACCCCGGCGTCGGAGACGACGGCGGGGGCCTCGCCGCGGCGGGCGGCGGTGGCGCGAAAGGCGCTGGGGATGTCGGTGTCGGTGCGGATCTGGGCCATGGCTCCTCCCTCGCTGCGGTGCGGTTTGTTGTATGCTTCTGGCCCTGCGAGTCTATCGGGGTGACCATGAAATACAAAGACCTGCGCGACTTCCTGCGCCTGCTGGAACAGCGCGGCGCCTTAAAGCGCATCGACGCCGAGATCGACCCCCGCCTGGAGATCACCGAGATCTGCGACCGGGTCCTGCGCGCCGGCGGCCCGGCCCTCCTGTTCGAGCGCCCCAAGGGCTCGCGGGTGACCCTGCTGGGCAACCTGTTCGGCACCCCCGAACGGGTCGCCTGGGGGATGGGGGCCGAGTCGGTGGACGAGCTGCGCGGCGTGGGCGAGCTGCTGGCGCAACTGAAGGAGCCGGAGGCGCCCCAGGGGGTGCGCGACGCCTGGGACAAGCTGCCGGTGTTCCGCCAGGTCCTCAACATGGCCCCCAAGACCGTCTCCCGCGCCCCCTGCCAAACAGTGGAACGGCGCGGACGCGACGTGGACCTCGGCTTCCTGCCCATCCAGACCTGTTGGCCGGAGGACGCCGGCCCCCGCATCACCTGGCCCCTCGTCATCACCCGCGGCCCGCACAAGAAGCGCCAGAACCTGGGCATCTACCGCCAGCAGGTCATCGCGCCCAACAAGGTCATCAT
>WFVN01000182.1 GCA_015491615.1 Gammaproteobacteria bacterium | reverse complement strand
GTAGGCGGCCAGGGCCAGGTCGCGCAGGCGTTCGTGGCGGGCCAGTTTCAGCAGGTCGGGTAGGGCATCCCGGTCTTGGAGCTGTTCCAGGGCGATGACCGCCCGTTCGCGCAGGTAGGCGTCCGGCTCGTCTGCGTCGAAGGCCAGCTTGCGCAGGGCCCCGAGGCCCGCGGGCGAGGGGGAGAGGAGCACGGCATCCATGGCGCGCAGGCGGCTCTCGCGGGGTTTGCCGCTCGCGCCCAGGGTCTGGAGGGCGTCGCTGCCGGTCTTCGGGCCGGGTTCGAAGATCAACTCGTCCATGGCCGGCCCTGACTGGGACTGGCGCAACACCACCCGACGTATGGTGCCGGGTTTGTATTCCAATCCGATGAAGTGAGTGATGGAGGCGTCTTTGGCGGTGGCGGTGACCTCGTCCAGCCACCCCCCGTCGGCATCGTAGGCGATGAGAGTGGCGGTGGTGCCACTCGATCCGCCGAAGTATAGGCCCACCCGGTCCTGGCCCTGGGAGAAGTCGATGACGATGTCCGGCGGGGATGGCGGGGCGATGACTTCCAGCCCCACCGGGGGCGGTTCGGAAACGACGAAGTTGTCGGCGCTTTGGGTGGTTCGGGAGGGATTCAGGCGGCGGCTATCGATGATGCGCAACGGCTGCCCGCGGCTGTCGGTGAAACGCACGCCCAGGCCGCGGTACTGGTCGTCCAGGGTCTGGGCGTGGCTGAGGGTGTCGAAGGAGATGCGGGCGGCATCCGGCGAGAAATCCTTGGCATCCACCGGGCCGGCCAGGCTCGGCCAGGGCGCCAGGGCGAGCAAAAGGGGCAGCAGGCGCATCATCGTCATCCTTCCCCACGTTCTTTGTGTGTAAATCTTTTTAGTGATTTATGATATCTGAAAGGGAAGTTTGTCAAGGCGCCGTTGGGCCGCCATACCTCGCTTGGAGGGGGCTGGATGGGGCAGGCCGTTGAACGCCGACGGTCGGATGCTAGAATGCGCGGCGTCCCGCTATTTCGCAGTTCAGGAGTCAAAAATGGCCAGAACGCCGTCCACCATGATCGATCTGGGCACCGAGGCGCCCGATTTCTGCCTCCCCGAGTCGGCCACCGGCAAGGCTGTGTGCCGCGACGACTTCAAGGGCAAGAAGGGGCTGCTGGTGATGTTCATCAGCAACCACTGCCCTTACGTGAAGCACATCGCCGACGAGCTGGCCCGCTTCGGCCGCGAGTACCAGGAGAAGGGGCTGGGCATCGTCGCCATCAACGCCAACGACGTGGCCAACTACCCCGACGACAGCCCCGAGAAGATGGTGGAGGAGGTGCGCGCGCGCGGCTACACCTTTCCCTATCTGTTCGACGAGAGCCAGGAGGTGGCCAAGGCCTACCAGGCCGCCTGCACGCCCGATTTCTTCCTCTTCGACGGGGATTTCAAGCTCGTCTACCGGGGGCAGTTCGACGACGCCCGCCCGCGCAACGACGAGCCGGTGACCGGCAAGGACCTGCGCGCCGCCGCCGATGCCCTGCTCGCCGGCGAGCCCATCCCCGAGGACCAGAAGCCCTCCCTCGGCTGCAACATCAAGTGGAAGCCGGGCAACGAACCGGATTACTACGGCTGATGGTCACCGAGCGCCGCCTGGCGCGCCTGAAGGCGGCCCTGGACCGGCGCCAGCCGGACCTCACCGTCCTCATGGATCGGGTGCACAAACCCCACAACTTGTCGGCGGTGATGCGCACCGCCGACGCCGTGGGGGTGTTCGAGGTGCATGCCGTGGCCGCTCCCAACATCGGCATCCACCACGACTGTTCCGCCGGCGGCGGGAAATGGGTGGGGCTGCACACCCATCCGGACTTGGAGACGGCCATGGCCCGCCTCCAGGGGCGCGGCTTCCAGTGCCTGGCGGCCCACTACTCCGAGCGTTCGGTGGACTTCCGCGAGATCGACTACACCCGCCCCACCGCCGTCATCCTGGGGGCGGAGAAATACGGTCTCTCGGAGACCGCTCTGGCGCGCGCCGACGCCCACATCACCATCCCCATGGTGGGGCTGATCGTCAGCCTCAACGTCTCCGTGGCCGCCGCCGTGATCCTCTACGAGGCCCAGCGCCAGCGCCAGGCGGCGGGGATGTACGACCGCCGGCGGCTGGACGAGGCCACCTACCGCCGTACCCTGTTCGAGTGGGCGCATCCGGAGTTGGAGGACTATTGCCGACGCCATGGGTTGGACTACCCGGAGGTGGACGAAAACGGCGAGCCCGTCGAGCCGTTCCTGCCGCCGGCACCTTGACAAACGCCGCCGCGCTGGAGAAAATCTCCCGCCTTCCGTAGGGCTACGTAGCTCAGTTGGTTAGAGCACATCACTCATAATGATGGGGTCGGTGGTTCGAGTCCACCCGTAGCCACCAAATACATATCCCAGCAAATCGCATATTGTCCCTGAGTCCGCATAGCAGCGGGCTTTTTCATGCTATCCTGCATCTCATACCGCCCCACCACATCGCATAGTTGCCCCGGTTTTTCGAGGGCAACTCTAGGGGCAACCCGTCGAATGAGTAGGGCAACTTTCCCAGGGCAACGGATTTGGGGGAAGCCATGCCTTGACAGATGCCGCAATCCGCAAGGCCAAGCCGAGAGATCAAGACCTTCAAAGCTGTACGACGGAAGGGGGCTGTATCTGGAGATCACGCTGAAGGGGGCGAGGCGCTGGCGATTCCGCTACCGCCGACCCGGCACCGGCAAGGTAAAGCCGTCTCTCTCTGGGCATCTATCCCGAGGTGAGCCTGAAGGAAGTCCGCAAGCGGCGCGATCAAGCTCGCGAACTGACTGGCCGAAGGCACCGACCCCAGCGACGCCAGGCAAATGGAGAAGCAGACTGCTCGGAGGGCTGCCCCGGGTATCTTCAACTCCGGGAGGTGATGCAGGAACTCCGGGAGGTGATGCAGGCATGGGTCGACTACCTGGAGCGGCTCAAGGCGAGCGCCGAAGTGGTGGAGAATCACGCAGGCGAGACAGGGATAACCGATCAACCCAGCGCCTAGGGTCGCTCCCGAAAAGCCGGACCACCTCGCCCGGCTTGGTGCAGGCCTTCTTCTGCTGCGGGGGAGTGCGTGGAGGTGCGCTGAGCTATCGCGATTACGCGATATGTCTGCTCGTCCAGATCGCTGCCGGCATACGATCTGAACGGATCGTGTGTTGGTCTTGAGGAGCGCAAATATCTGCTGGAGGTATGTGATTTGGCTGATCTGGCGGAATCCGGCCACCCGATTCACTTGGAATCAGGCCCCCAAAAGGGCGGCCGGATTCTGTTGCTCTACACAATGGCGATAGCAAAAGAGGTTGCGCGCCTTTACTGGGATGAAGGGATGACACTGGAAGAGGCCTGCGCCAAAGCCGGTGAGGCTTCCGGCTTTTTCTCGTTCGGTTCCAGCAGATCTCTTGACTGGCAATTTGCTTTTCGATAGAGACGGAAAATCGACGTTACTCGGGATTGGGGTCGGGGGCCGGTTGATGAGTGTGGAGCGGTGTCTTCTTTCGGCGTCCCGCGTCAGGATCGCTCGGATTCGCTAGCTGGCTTGGTGGCGTCACCCTGGTTTTCCAGGTTCGTGTGCTGCACGGGGAAAAGGCGGATGTTGCGTGCGGCTTTTGCGAAGGTCTATGATACGCTTCGGTTCGATTCCACTGATAGCCGTGGTGACACCGCGCTCGGGCATCTCCGACCTTCGGGTTCCTACTTGGTGAGAATCAACTTGTCCTGTCGGGTGATGCGCAGGCGATAGATATTATCCCTGTGGATTATAAGGATTTCTCGGGTGCCCCGGAAGAGATCGGCGCTCGTGTAAACGCGGTGGGAGAGCCCGGCGGGAGTGGCGGCGCTGATCTTCGCCGGTTGCGGTGTACTTTCAAGGGGCTTTTTTGAGTTGCTGTCCGCCATGACGCCAAGATCGTATTGGGGATCACTGTTGTCATGATAATGAGATTGATTCCTATTTACAATCTCATTTCATCCGGTCATACTACTCTCCAGCCAGCGCGTTTCCGAAACGTGCCTCCGCTTGGTCGATTCTGGTGGGGGTGCTCGGAACCTAGCCAGCCAGAGAGGCCCCGCATGTCGCTGGCATGCAGGGCGCGGATGGTATGCATTCTTGGAGGAGAAGTGGTGAAAAAAAGGCAGAACGAAATTCGCAAGGCCGTTGCCGTCGCCTTAGGTCTCATGAGCTTGTCCGCCGTGGCGGAAGAGGCCGTCGAAGAGGGAGGCGGTTCAACCGGCGAGGCGCAATTGCTGGACAAGATTATGGTCATCGGCAATCCCGCCAATGTAGAGACCATGCCGGGTGCCGCTCGTCTGGTCAGCAAGGAGGAAATTCGTCAGCAGAGTTACGACGATGTGAATCGGGTGCTGCGCCAGGTTCCCGGAGTCTATGTGCGAGAAGAATTCTCCGGCCTGTTCCCCAGCATCAGCTTGCGCGGGGTGGATACCACCCGCAGCGCCAAGGTGACCTTGATGGAGGACGGCATCCTCATGGCGCCGGCGCCTTATTCGGCTCCCGCCGCCTACTATGCGCCCACGGTGGGCCGAATGAGCGGGCTGGAGGTGCTCAAAGGGTCCAGTCAGATCAAGTACGGACCCCATATCACGGGTGGGGTGATCAATTATCTCTCCACCCCCATTCCTACCAAGGAAACCGTCTATGTGAAGTCTTTGGCGGGCAGTTTCAATGAGATGCGCACACACCTCTATGCGGGTAACACCGTTGACACTGCCTTTGGGCACTTGGGTGTCCTGGTGGAGGGATATTTCCGTCGCAACGACGGTTTCAAGACCATCGACGAGACGCCGGATTTTCGCGATGGTGGAGATACGGGGTTTGTTAGGGAAGACCGCATGATCAAGCTCTCTTGGGAGCCTGCGACGGACGTGTACCAACGTTTCGAGTTCAAACACGGACGCAACGTACTCAACGCCAACGAGGGGTATCTCGGTCTGAGCGAAGCGGACTTCAAGCAGGATCCCTTGCGCCGTTACAGTGCCTCGCGCTTCGACAATATGGATACGGCACAGGAAAACAGCTACCTGCGCTATGCCTTGAGCCCGACGGACGATCTCGACGTCATCACTACCCTCTACACAACCTATTTCAAGCGCAACTGGTACAAGCTCAAGGACCTGCGTAATCTGCCCTCGGTTTCCAAGCTGGGGTTGTCGGAGGCTTTGGCCGGGGCGCAGAACGGCGAGGGGCTGGCCTGCCTCAAGGGGGATTTGGCATGCACCCTGCGAGTGCGTGCCAACAATAGGCAATACGAATCCCGTGGCGCCGAGTCGGTGGTCTACTATCGCTTCGCTACGGGCGCGGCGGAACACGAGCTCAACGTGGGCGTACGTCTGCACCGCGATCAGGTGCGGCGTTTCCAGTGGGACGACGACTATATCCAGGCGGCGAACGGTGCCATCACGGACATGACGCCAGGGACGCCTGGTGGTGCCGGTGACCGGTTGCAACGCACCGAAGCGCTGGCGGTGTACGTGCAAGACACCATCGAGGCTGGGCGCTGGACCCTGGTGCCCGGCGTGCGTTATGAGCGCTTGGATCAGCTCTATGAGGAGCCCAAGGGCACCCAGGTGGGGACCAATCGCATGTCGTTGGTCGGTGGAGGCTTGGGGGTCGCCTACCAGGTTTCCGATCGTTTGATCGGCTTTGGTGGCGTGCATCGCGGCTTTTCCCCGCCCAGCCCCAAAGGTGCGGTGAAAGGCGGCTTGAAGGAAGAAACCAGCATCGCTTACGAACTGGGTGGTCGCTACACCGATGCGCAGCGTGCCTTGGCCGCGGAGGCGACTGCGTTCTACACCCTGTTCAGGGACCTCATCGTGGTGGACAACATTGGTGGTGCCGGCGCCGGCGACGACGAGAATTTCGGCGAGGCCCTGGCTTATGGCCTGGAGCTCGCTGCCCGTTACGATGCCGGTCTGCATCGCCAGTGGCGTCTGCGCAACCCCTGGTCCTTGAGCCTCACCTACACCCGGGCCGAACAGCTCAACGATGCCCGTTCCACCGATCCCGAGTCCATCTTCAGCTTCGGGAAGAAGGGCAATGTCCTGCCCTATGTGCCGGAATGGCAAATCAATCTGAGTACCGGTCTGGAGACGGCGCACTGGGGAGTGCATGCCATGGGGACCTATGTGGACGAGGCCTTCACCAGCGCCAGCAATGTCACCAATCAGGTGAATGGCAATGGTGATCCCGATGTTCGCTTCGGCAAGACGGACAGCTTCTTCGTCACCGATCTCAGTGCCTTCTATCGGCCGCGGATGGGGGTCAAGGTCTTCGCTGGCGTGCAAAATCTCTTCGACGAGCGTTACATCGCTTCGCGCCAGCCGGATGGACCGCGCCCCGGTATGCCTCGCTTCCTCTACGCTGGTGTGGAGATGAAGCTGTGAGTCACGGATTTGGTGGGGTGACGTCCCTCGGGGCGCACCCCGCCGCCTTCTTGCGGGTTTCGCTGGGACGTCCTTTCGTATTCGAGCACGTGTCGTGACGGTTGAAAGCACTATGGGAGACGGGTATGGACGGAAAGGAAACTGGTGAGTGATGGAGAGTATGACGTCGCAGGCATGGTGGTCGGGAGGACTGGAGCTGTTCCGCCAGGGCGGGCCGGTGATGTATGTGTTGCTGGCCTTTTCCGTGTTGGCGCTGGCCATCATTCTCGCCAAGCTCTATCAATTCCTGCGCTGTGGTCTGCGACGTGTGGATTTCGTCGAGGAGGTGATGGCCTCCCTGACGAAAGGCGATCAAGTGGCGGCTCTGGAGCGACTGGCCCGTGAACGCAGTCCCGTGGCGCGGGTCATGGAGACGGCCTTGCGTTGTGGTACCGATCCTGCGATGAGCGTGCGCGACGTGGAGGCGGAAGTGAGTCGTGTGGGTTCGGCCCAGATTCGTGCTCTGGAGTCCTGGCTGCGAGGTCTATCCGCCATTGCACATCTGAGTCCATTGCTCGGCTTGCTGGGTACCGTCACCGGCATGATCACGGCCTTCATGCGCTTACAGGAGGCGGGCAGTCGTGTGGATCCCGCGCTCCTCTCCGGTGGTATCTGGGAGGCCTTGCTCACCACCGCTTTCGGTCTCACCGTGGCCATCCCGGCGATGGCCGCTTTCTACTACCTGGAAGGGGAAGTGGATCGCGCCCGTGGAGCGATGAAGGACGCCAGTATCCGGGTGCTGGTGTTTTTCGGCAAAGGGCCGGAACACGTTTCGAGTCACGACGATATCCGCGTGGAGGATGAGGCGCATGGAATTTGAAGGTCGCTCCCGCATTCGCGCCCATCTGGACATGGCGCCGCTCATCGACATCGTTTTTTTGCTGTTGGTCTTTTTCATGCTCACCAGCACCTTCTTGATTCCTGAAGCCATCGAGCTGGAGTTGCCGGAGTCCGAGACCGCCAGTAGCCAAGTCCCGGAGGGCATCGTCGTCGCCCTGGACAGGGAGGGGCGCGTGGCGGTCAACGGGGTCGAGGTGGCCTGGGAGGGGCTGCGTGAAACGCTGGCTTCTCTGATCGAGACTCAGCCGCAAGTTCCGGTGGTCTTGCGCAGTGACGCACGTAGTGAGGTGCAACAGTTGTTGCGGCTGATGGACGAGATCCGAGCCGCTGGCGGCGATGACATTGCTCTGGCCACGTTGCCTTCCGACGGCCCGCGTGGCGACGGAGGGAATTGAGGTATGGCAACGGGAGAGTTGTCGCCGCGTCATATGGCCTTCGCTCTGCTTGTGGCCTTGGGGTTGCATGGGGCGTTGTTGTGGCATTTCGGCATGCCCGCGCCCGAGCCGGTTCCCGAGCCTCAGGAGTTGCGTATCCAGGTCCTCGCCGCGGTGGCGGAAATGGCCAGCCGAAACGCGCCGCAGGCGCCCGTGCCTCCCCCGCAAGTGGAGCGCAGCACGCCATCGCCCCCTCCCGAACCTCGGACTCAGCCGGAGGCGCGTTCGGAACCACTCCCGGAACTCCCCCCGCTATCGGAGCGCCCGCCTTTGCAGGAGCCGCTGCCCGTGGCGGAACCCCAGCCGCCGCGTGAGCCTGAACCATTGCCGGAAGAACCGGAGCCGGTGACGGAATTCCAGGAGCCCCTCCCCCCCGTGGAAAGTGAGCCGCTACCCGAGGCGCTGGAGCGTGTCGTCGATGCCGCGCCCCAGCCCGAGGCCGCGGTAATCGATAGCGAAGCCCTGGTGCAGTACGAGAGTCTGCTCCTGGCTTGGCTCGAACGGCACAAGCATTATCCTCGTCGTGCCCAGCGCTTGCGCATTGAGGGAGAGGGCCGCTTGCGCATCCGCATCGATGGGGAGGGGAAGACGGTGACCCTGGAGTTGGAGCGTAGTACGGGCAATCGCCTGCTGGACCGTGCAGCCCTGGACATGGCCCGCCGTGCCGCCCCTTATCCGCCGCCACCGAAGGCGGATGGGGAGCTGGAGTTCGTGGTCCCGGTGGTGTTCGCCCTGCGGTGATCTGCGCCTTCGATGGAGGCCAGTCGTTTCGGTTCGTTTCCCTCTGTGGTCGGAGGTGGCTGGGGAGCCTATGGGTTCACCAGTCGAGGCGCAGGGAGAAGAAGGCGCTCCAGGCCCGCAGGGTGGGGAAGCGCCCGGCCTGATCCCATTGCACGAAACGCCCCAGTCGCAGCCGCCAGTCTCCGTCCAGCCAGGGGCCGGAGGGGAGGGTGTGTCGATAGCCGACTCCCAAGGTGAGATCTTCCAGTGCTCCCAGGCGCCAATCGGCGCTGGCAGCGCTCAGGCGGCTCGGGTCGGCGGTGATGTCGGCGGGGTCGATGCCCGGGCCGGGGCCGTCGGCGAGACGGTAGTGGTAGAACCAAGCGGCGCTCTGACGATAGTAACGGGCGTAGAGGCTGAAGCCCCGGTCGAATGCCTGGGGGAGGTCCAGACGGGTGTCCAGGCTGGTGGCGCGGATGCTCCAGTCGTCGCGGAACATACGGCCTTCGTTGCGCCATACCAGGCCTCCGGGGAGGGCGGCGAGGAGGCCGAGGGCGAGACCGTGGTAGGTGCGTCGGTCGGGACGCCGTTCGGTCCAGGTCCCTTGACCCGGCAGGGGCTCGCCGCTGATACCGGAGACGTAGCTGATGCGTTTGTATGGATCGGTGAGATAGCCGTTCAAATGACCGCCGAAGTATTGCCCCTGGAGGAGAAGGCGGCGGCTGAGCACTTGCGAGAGGCCCAGTTGCCACTCGAGGGTGAGTCGTGAGCGATTTTCCCCGTCTTCGCCGCCGGCGAGGGTGAAGCTGCCCTCGCGGGCGAGGGCGGGGGGAATGCCGCCGATGGGTTCGAGGGTCTCACGGGTGAGGGCGAAGTCGAGGGAGAGGGTGGTGATCTCGTGTCCCCAGCTTCGATTGAGTCGCTGGGCGATGCCGATGGCGGTGTAGTCCCGTTCTTCGGCGGCGTTGACGGCGCTGCGGGCGGCGAGACCGGGGCCGAGGGGATAGGCGTAGGCGGCGGCGATGGCCAGGCGGACGTCGGAGACGGGGTACAGCGGGAGAGCGCCGGCGGTGACGGTGGTGGTTTGGCCGGAGGCGCCGGTGATGATCTGGGTGCTTTGGCTGGGGACGGTACCCACCGGCGAGGCGCCGGTGATGAGGTCGGTGGTACCGGTGATGGTGAGGCGACGGTCGTCGTCCCAGGCATGCGCCGCTTGCAAGACGTTCTCCCATACCAGGATGCGACCGTCGTCTTCCTTGTAGAGGAGACTGGCGACGCGTGCCTGGGCGCCTTCGAGGAAGGCCGGATAGCGACGCAGAGGTACCGGGGGGAGGCTCGGCGCGGAGGCGTCGTTCAGCTCTTCCTGGACCACCTCGCCTCCCAGGGGGGCCGCTTGCGCCGGGCCGAGGAGGGTGGCCGCGGCGGTGGCCAGGGCGGGACGGAGGGTCTTGGGTTTCAGTTGCATCCGCAACCGCCTCCACCGAGGGGATGGCTGCCGCGCGCACCCTCTCGGGCAAATGTGATCTTCGCATCGGTGGATAGTTCCAAGGCCGGTTCCGCAGGGTCCATGCGTGGATCGGCGAGGAGGTCCCGGTCCCAGGGCTTGACGTTGGGGCGCCAGCAGGCGGCGAGGGTGACGGCGAGGATCAGGGGAAGCAGGCGGCTCATCGTTCGTGTGCCTCGGCGGGGGGGAACTTGGCCACCACTTCCAGGCGTTGCTCGCCCCGTCGAACGGTGAGGGGCAGCCAAGCGCCGGGGGGCGTGGCTTGGACCGCTTCCACCACTTGCCCCACCTCCGTCACTTCGCGACCGGCGATGGCGAGGATGTGGTCGTCGGTACGGATGCCGGCCGCTTCCGCTACCGATCCTGGGGTGACCTTGGTCACCCGTACGCCGGCCTCGGTCCGTTGCAGATACACTCCGAGGCGGGGCCGCGGCGGTTCTTCGGCTACCCGTGACGGCGGGGCCATGCCAAAGACGGCGTCGGCGAGGCCGGGTTTCAGGGCCTCGCAGGGGATGGCGCCGTCCCAGGGGAGGAGTACGGCGACGTCGTGGATGCCCAGGTCGGCCAGTTGGTGGGGGATGCCGTAGCCACCCATGAGATGGCCGGCGCCGGCGATGGCCGCCACTTGCGGGGCACCGTCGCGCAGGGCGATGGCGATGGCCTCGGCCATCGCCCGATCCCACAGGAGCTGACCTTGGACGAAACGCTGGAAGCGGGGGTCGGCCTTGATTCGTTCCATGTGCTTCCCGTCATTTTCATCGTTGACTTCTCCTTTTTCGTGGGGACGGGAATGGCGGGTGTAGATTTCCGCCAGCAGGTCCACGTAGTCGGGTGCAGGGGGAGCGGGATCGCCCACCCCTTCGCGGGCATTGCCGGGGATGCGGTGCCAGCCTTCTTGGCCCACGCGCGTCACCAGGGCGCGTTCCACGTTGAGGGCGATCATGGGGATGCGGTAGAGGCGGGCGAAGTGGAACAGGGGTAGGTAGCCGGCGGGGTCGTAGCGCCACACCTCGTCCCAGCGGACCTGCTCGAGGAATCGGGACTCGGTGAGTTCGCCGGCCACCCAGCGGTCGAGGACCGCCTGCGCCGAGCGGGGGAAGCTCTCGAAGCCCAGGCGCAGGCCTTCTTGGAGGGCGTGCAGTTGCGCCAGGACGATGAGCTGCCAGCGGTGGTGTTCGAGATTGTCGTGATCTTCCCCGAGGAGGACGACGCGTTTCTTCGCCAGGTGCCGGAGGAGAGCGGTGTTGGTGAGGGTTTTGCCATCGGTGGGGTCCAGCCAGCGTCCCTCGGGGACGCATTTCGGACCGCCAGGATGTGACTTGGGCAGGTGGGGGGCGGCGGCCTGGACGCCGGTGGCGAGGAACAGGAGGAGCAGTAGCGGGACGAGGGTCATCGTTTTCTTCCTCGGTGGGGCGATCTTAGCGCACGGTTTCCCCCGCGGCTTGTAGGTCGGCGTGGTAGGAAGAGCGGACCATGGGACCGCTGGCCACGGAAGTGAAGCCCAGTGCGCGGGCGATGGCGGCCAGGCGGTCGAATTCGTCGGGATGCACGAAGCGCTCCACCGGCAGGTGGTCGAGGCTGGGCTGGAGGTACTGGCCGAGGGTGAGCATGTCGCAGCCGGCCGCGCGCAGGTCCTTGAGAACGGCGATCACCTCGTCCTCGGTCTCCCCCAGGCCGAGCATGAGGCCGGACTTGGTGGGGATCTGCGGGTGGGCGTCCTTGAAGCGGCGCAGCAGCTCCAGGGAGTGGCGGTAGTCGGCCCCCGGGCGCGCCTGGCGGTACAGGCGCGGGACCGTCTCCAGGTTGTGGTTGAGGACGTCCGGGGGAGTGGCGCCGAGGATCTCCAGGGCCCGCTCCAGGCGACCGCGGAAGTCGGGCACGAGGATTTCGATGCGGGTCTCGGGGCTCGCGCGGCGGAGGGCGTCGATGCAGGCGGCGAAGTGGGCGGCGCCGCCGTCGCGCAGGTCGTCCCGGTCCACCGAGGTGACCACTACGTAGGCCAGGCCCATGGCACGCACCGTCTCGGCCAGGCGCGCCGGTTCCTCGGGGTCGGGGAGCTGGGGGCGACCGTGGGCGACGTCGCAGAAAGGGCAGCGGCGGGTGCACACGTCCCCCAGGATCATGAAGGTGGCGGTGCCGTGGGAGAAGCATTCGCCGATGTTGGGGCAGGAGGCCTCCTCGCACACGGTGTGCAGGCCCTGGCGCCGGAGGACGCCCTTGAGGCGCCCCACCGCCGGGTGGGTGGGCGACTTGGCGCGGATCCAGGCGGGCTTGCGCGCCGGGCGGGCGCGGTGCTCGATCTTCACCGGGATGCGGGCGACTTTGGCGGCGCCGCGCTGGCGGGTGGGGCCTCGTTGGGCCATGGGGTGACCTCTGGTACGAAAAGACGAAGCGCTAGTCTATCAAATGCGCCCGCGCGGGGCAGGGCGTCGCGTCCGGGTGACGCTCAGGCGCCCTGGAGGCGGTGTCTGAGGTGGGGGAGGAAGACGGCGGCGACGGTATCCAGGTCCGCCTCCACCCCCAGGTCGCGCAGTTGGGTGACGGCGAGGCCGGGCATGCCGCAGGGATTGATGCGGGCGAAGGGGGTGAGGTCCATGGCGACGTTGAGGGCCAGGCCGTGGTAGCTGCGTCCGCGGCTCACGCGCAGGCCCAGGGAGGCGATCTTGGCCGCGCCTACGTACACGCCGGGGGCATCGGGGCGGGCGTGGGCGGCGATGCCCCAGTCGCCCAGGGTGTCCACCAGGGCCTGCTCCATGGCGTCCACCAGGTGGCGCACGCCGAGGCCGCGACGGCGCAGGTCCACCAGGAGATAGGCCACCAGTTGCCCGGGGCCGTGATAGGTGACCTGACCGCCGCGGTCGGTGCGGATCACCGGGATCGTGCCGGGGTCGAGGAGGTGCTCGGGTTTGGCGTTGCGCCCGAGGGTGTACACCGGCGGGTGTTCGGTGAGCCAGATCTCGTCGGGGCTGTCGGCGCCGCGCGCGGCGGTGAACTCGCGCATGGCGTCCCAGGTGGCGCGGTAGTCGGTGCGCCCCAGGCGGCGGACGAGGAGCGCGTTCACAGGGCCATGAGGACCCAGTCCTGGGCGGTCAGCTCCCGGTAGAGGGCGTCCAGCTGCTCGCGGGAGGTGGCGGTGAGGCGCACGGTCACGCCCAGGTAGTTGCCCTTACGGGAGGCGCGGGTGGTGAGGGCGTCCTCGGGGGTGTCGGG
>WFVN01000181.1 GCA_015491615.1 Gammaproteobacteria bacterium | reverse complement strand
TCTCCGGGGGGCTGGATTCCATGCTCGCCGCCCGCCTGATCCAGGAGCAGGGCATCCACGTGGAGGGCATCAACTTCTTCACGGGATTCTGCGTGGAGGGCCATACCCACGCCATCCGCAAGAAGGATAAGGCCAAACCCAAGCGCAACAACGCCCTGTGGGTGGCCGAGCAGCTGGGCATCAAGCTGCACATCATCGACGTGGTGGAGGAATACAAAGACGTCCTCCTCAATCCCAAACACGGCTACGGGGCCAACATGAACCCCTGCCTGGACTGCAAGGGCTTCATGGTCAGGAAGGCCCACCAGTGGATGGAGGAGAACGGCTTCGATTTCATCATCACCGGCGAGGTGGTGGGGCAGCGGCCCATGTCCCAGCGGCGCGACACCATGCCGGTGGTGGCGCGCGAGTCCGGTGCCCACGACCGTCTCCTGCGGCCCCTGTGCGCCAAGCTTCTGCCACCCACCCTCCCCGAGCGGGAAGGCTGGGTGGACCGGGAGCGCCTGCTGGACATCTCTGGCCGCTCGCGCAAGCGGCAGATGGAGCTGGCGCGCCGGTTCGGTATCGAGGACTACGCCCAGCCCGCCGGCGGCTGCTGCTTCCTCACCGACGAGACCTACTCGCGCCGGCTGGTGGACCTGTGGCAGGCGCGCGGCGAGCGGGACTACGAACTGGACGACGTCATGCTCCTCAAGGTGGGGCGCCATATCCGCCCCAACGAGCGCTTCAAGCTCATCGTCGGGCGCGAGGAAGGGGAGAACCGCTTCCTGGAGGGCTACCGCAAGCAGTTCGTCCACCTCTACCCGGAGAGCCACACCGGCCCCCTGGTGCTCCTCGACGGCCGTCCCACGGAGGAGGACCTGGAACTGGCGGCGCGCATCACCGCCCGTTTCAGCAAAGGGCGCAACGCCGAGCGGGTGACGGTGGCGGTGGTGGACCGCGACGGACAGACCCGCCACCTGGAGGTGGCTCCCCTCCCCGCCCACGCCATACCGGAGGACTGGTACGTATGAGCCGACATCGACTGGACGCCCGCCGTCTGCTCTGCCCCATGCCGGTGATCCGCACCCAGGACAAGGTCAAGGATCTGGCCCCGGGCGACATCCTGGAGGTGTTGTGCAGCGACCCGGGGGCGAAGGCGGACATCCCCGCTTGGTGCCGTATCAACGGCCACCGGGTGGTGGAGATCGAGGACCGCGGCGACGAATTGCGCATCGTCATCGAAGTGGGCGGTGCCCAGTGAAGGCCGGCGCCGCCCCGGTCCTCGACTCCCAAGGCCGCTACCGGGTGGTGAAGCGGGTCACCCTGGTGGGGGCCCTGGTCAACGCCTTCCTCGCCCTGGGCAAGCTGATCATCGGCTGGCTGGGCCATTCCCAGGCCCTCATCGCCGACGGCGTCCACTCCCTCTCCGATCTCCTCACCGACGCGGTGGTCCTCATCGCCGCCCGCCACGGCAGCCACCCCCCCGACCCTGAACATCCCTACGGCCACCGGCGGGTGGAGACGGTGGCCACCACCGGCTTGGGGTTGTTTCTGGTCATGGTGGCGCTGGGCATCGGCGCCGATGCCGTCATCCACCTGTTGGAACCGGAAGCGCGCCCCATGCCCGAGGCCATCGTCCTCGCCGCGGCCGCCCTCTCCGTGTTGGCCAAGGAGGGGCTCTACCGCTACACCTTGGCGGCGGCCCGGCGTCTGCGTTCGGCCATGTTGCGCGCCAATGCCTGGCACCACCGTAGCGACGCCATCTCCTCCCTGGTGGTCATCGTCGGCGTGGGCGTCGCCTTGATGGGTTATCCGTGGCTGGACGCGGTGGCCGCCCTGGCGGTGAGCGTCATGATCGCCAAAGAGGGGGGTGAAATCGCTTGGCAGAGCCTGCGCGAACTCATCGACACGGGCCTCGAACCCGAGGAAGTGAAGAAGCTGGAAGCGGCCATCCTCGATGTGGACGGGGTGCGTGCCCTGCACATGCTGCGTACTCGCACTCACGGCGGCCATGCCTTGGTGGATGTGCACATCCAGGTGGACCCACGCCTGTCCGTTTCCGAAGGGCACCAGATCGGCGAGATGGTACGCCGTCGGCTGGTCGAACACATGGAAGACGTGGACGACGTGATGGTGCATGTCGATCCGGAAGACGACGAGGAGTGTAGCCCTTGCCACCACCTCCCCCTGCGGAATAAGGTACTGGCCCACGTGGAGGACACATGGCGTTCCCGGGGCATTCCCGTGGAAAAGATCATGCTCCACTATCTGGAAGGCAAGGTGGCCATCGATGTCTTCGTACCCCTCTCGCATGTGCGGGACGTGGACGAGGCCCGTGCCCTGGCCCGGGAACTGGCCGAAGAGGCCCGCAACGAAAATGTCGGTGAGGTTCACGTCCACTTCACCGTTCTATGATGGTGCAGGTTTGGGTCGATGTGCACCATTTTGGTTCATTCGTGGGCGCGCGCCCGGCCGGTTCCAAAGGCAAACAACCAGTTAGGGAATGGCACGGCAAATGCTATTTCCCCCGGCACCCGAGCCGGGACAACGACAAAACCAAATATCTTGGAGGAGTGAGATGTCCGCAGCCGATGTCATCAAGACCATCACCGACAAAGAAGTGAAGTTCGTCGATTTCCGTTTCACCGACACCAGGGGCAAGGAACAGCACGTCACCGTCCCCGCCCATCAGGTGGACGAAGACATGCTCAACCAGGGCAAGATGTTCGACGGGTCCTCCATCGCCGGATGGAAGGGTATCCAAGAGTCGGACATGATTCTCATGCCCGACCACGACACCGCGGTGATGGATCCCTTCGCCGAGGAGAACACCCTCATCATCCGCTGCGACGTCATCGAGCCGAGCACCATGCAGGGCTACGAGCGCGATCCCCGTTCGGTGGCCAAGCGCGCCGAGGCCTACTTGAAGTCCAGCGGCGTCGGTGATGCCGCCTTCTTCGGCCCCGAACCCGAATTCTTCGTCCTCGACGACGTCCGCTGGGGCGTGGACATCTCCGGCGCCTTCTACAAGATCGACTCCGAAGAGGCGAGCTGGAACACCGCCAAGGTGTACGAAGGGGGCAACCTGGGGCACCGTCCCCAAGTGAAGGGTGGTTACTTCCCCGTGCCCCCGGTGGACTCCCTCAACGACATTCGCGCCGCCATGGTGCTGGCCATGGAAGAGATGGGGCTGTTGGTGGAGGTGCACCACCACGAGGTGGCCACCGCCGGTCAGTGCGAGATCGGCACCCGCTTCAATACCCTGGTGAAGAAGGCCGACGAGCTGCAGATCCTCAAGTACTGCGTGCACAACGTCGCCCACGCCTACGGCAAGACCGCCACCTTCATGCCCAAGCCACTGGTGGGCGACAACGGCAACGGCATGCACTGTCACCAGTCCGTTTCCAAAGGCGGCGAGAACCTGTTCGCCGGTGACGGCTACGCCGGGCTCTCCGAGACCGCCCTCTACTACATCGGCGGCATCATCAAGCACGCTCGCGCCCTGAACGCCTTCACCAATGCCTCCACCAACAGCTACAAGCGTCTGGTACCCGGTTTCGAGGCTCCGGTCATGCTGGCCTACTCCGCCCGCAATCGCTCCGCCTCCATCCGCGTGCCCTACGTGGCCAACCCCAAGGCGCGGCGCATCGAGGTGCGCTTCCCCGACCCCACCGCCAACCCTTACCTGGCCTTCTCCGCCATGCTCATGGCCGGTCTGGACGGCATCCAGAACAAGATCCACCCGGGTGAAGCGATGGACAAGAACCTCTACGACCTGCCCCCCGAGGAGGCGGCCGGCATCCCCACCGTCTGCTCCTCCTTGGAACAGGCCCTCGAGGCGCTGGACAAGGACCGCGAATTCCTCACCGCCGGCGGCGTCTTCACCGATGGCCTCATCGACGGCTACATCGAGCTGAAGATGGAAGAGGTGCAGCAGCTCAACATGACCACCCATCCGGTGGAATTCGACCTCTACTACAGCGTCTGATCCCCCTCCCGATCGACGCCAGGGGCGCCCTCGGGCGCCCCTTTTTCATGTCTGGATGCTATCCTTGGGGCATGCGCCGCTCGTTCTGCATCCTCTGCCTGATTCTGCCCTTTACCGTTTCCGCGGACCTCTACCGCTACGTGGACGAGAACGGCAACGTCGTCTACACCGACCGGCCCGTGCCCGGCGCCGAGCCCGTCTCCCCTGGGGTCATCTCGGTGATACCGGCGCCGCAGATGGAGATCGAGGTAGAGCTGGGCGGCTCTCCGGAGCCCAACACTCGAACGCCGCAGCAGGAGAAGACGCTCGAAGTCCGCATCCTCTCTCCACGAGCGGACGAAGGGGTGCGCGCCAACGATGGTCGCGTGTCGGTGGAGGTCGCGGTCGTACCCCGGCCCGCGCAGGGCGTACGCCTGCGCTACCGCGCCCTGCTCGACGGTCAGCCCGCCGGTCCGCTGAGCGACGCGCCCCGCTGGACCCTCGCCGACGTGCCCCGGGGCACCCATACCCTGGAGGTGATCGTCCTCGACGAGAATGGTCGGGAGCTGGCCCGCTCCGCCCCCGTCACCTTCCACGTCCTGCGCGTTTCCCGCCTCATCCGTCCCCGCTGACGCACTATTTTAGTGCAACCCAGGGTCGATTTCGCAGTCCCAAAGTAGGTGAAAGGCCGTTTCATGGGCGCTTCCGTCGATGGCCTGCAAATTGCTCGATGTCCCGCATGGTGTCCCAAGTGAGCCCATCCGAAACCTTCGCCGGGCGTGTCCTGGAAAACCTGGCCACCCCCCTGGCGGTCCTCGACGACGCCCTGCACGTGCATTACCTCAATCCCGCCGCCGAAGACCTGTTCTCCGTCAGCGCCCGACGCCTGTATCGCCGGCCCCTCGAGTCGTTGATCCTCGATGTCTCCCCCCTGGAGGGGATCCGGCGACGGATGCGTGAGGCGCGCACCCCGGTCACCCGGCGTGAGGTGCGCCTGTCCCTCGCTGCCGGCGGCACGGTGGTGTGCGACGTCATGATGGGCCCGCTGGAGGACCCTGACCGTCCGGGTCTTCTGCTCATGGAACTGGCGCGCCGCGACCACGTGGCCCGCGCCGACCGGGACGTGCGTCTGGTGGAGCAGCAGGCGATCCTGGACAAGCTCCTGCGCGGCCTCGCCCACGAAGTGAAGAACCCCCTGGGCGGACTGCGCGGGGCCGCTCAGCTCCTGGAAGCGGAACTCCCCAACCCCGCCCTGCGAGAGTACACCCAGGTGATCATCCGTGAGGCGGACCGCCTTCAAGACCTGGTGGACCACATCCTCGGGCCGCGCCGCGGCCTGCGGCGCGCGCGGGTGAACGTGCACGAGGTCCTCGAGCACGTGCGGACCCTGGTGGCCATGGACCTGCCCGCGGGCATCCACATTGAGCGCGACTACGATCCCAGCGTTCCCGAACTGCACCTGGACCGGGACCAGATGGTGCAGGCCCTGCTCAACGTGGTGCAGAACGCCGTCCAGGTCCTGGAGGGCGATGGACACATCACCCTGCGCACCCGCATCGATCGCTACGTGACCCTGGGACCACGCACGGTGCGCCTGGCCCTGCGCATCGAGGTGGAGGACGACGGCCCAGGGGTGCCCGATACCATCCGCGACGAGATCTTCTTTCCCATGGTCAGCGGCCGAGCGGAGGGGACGGGCCTGGGCTTGTCCATCGCCCAGACGGTGATCAACCGCCACGGCGGACTCATCCAATGCGAAAGTGAGCCCGGTCGCACCGTGTTTTCCATTTTGCTGCCCCTGGACGGGGGCACGGACGAGGAGGTGAACCATGGTGGATAGCCCGGCCCGGGTGTGGGTCGTGGACGACGATCGCTCCATCCGCTGGGTGTTGGAAAAGGCCCTGCAGAAGGCCGGACAGCAGGTGCGGACCTTCGAGCGGGCGCAGGCGGTGCTGGAGGCCCTGGACGGCGGTGTCCGCCCGGACGTCCTCCTCACCGACATCCGCATGCCCGGCATGGATGGACTCGAGCTGCTCACCCAAGTGCACCATCGCGCCCCCGACCTGCCGGTGATCGTCATCACTGCCCACTCCGACCTGGACAGCGCCGTCTCCGCCTACCAGGGGGGGGCCTTCGAGTACCTGCCCAAGCCCTTCGACGTGGCCGAAGCGGTGGGCCTGGTGGAACGCGCCGTGCGTACCACCCGCGCAGAAAGGCATGGCGAAGGAGGGCGGGTGGCACGCGCGCCGGAGATCCTCGGGGAATCACCGGCCATGCAGGAGGTCTTCCGCGCCATCGGCCGTCTGTCCCGCTCGCACGTAAGTGTCCTCATCAACGGCGAATCGGGGACCGGCAAGGAACTGGTGGCGCGCGCCCTGCACCGGCACAGCCCCCGTTCCGACAAACCCTTCATCGCCCTCAACACCGCCGCCATCCCCAAGGATCTGTTGGAATCGGAACTGTTCGGGCACGAGAAGGGGGCTTTCACCGGCGCCCAGAGCCAGCGTCGTGGTCGCTTCGAACAGGCCGACGGAGGCACCCTGTTCCTGGACGAGATCGGTGACATGCCTGCCGAGCTGCAGACCCGCCTCCTGCGGGTGTTGGCGGAAGGGGAGTTCTATCGGGTGGGGGGGCACGAGCCGGTGCGCGTGGACGTGCGCGTCATCGCCGCCACCCACCAGGACCTGGAAGAACGGGTGCGCGCCGGCCTCTTCCGCGAGGACCTTTTCCACCGCCTCAACGTCATCCGCCTGCGCCTGCCGCCCTTGCGCGAGCGGGCTGAGGACATCCCCCTCCTCATGCGCCACTTCCTCGCCCGTGCCGCCGAGGAATTGCAGGTGGAGCCCAAGCACCTGAGCCCGGAAGTGGAGCGCTACCTCCAGGGACTCCCCTGGCCGGGTAACGTGCGCCAACTGGAGAACCTCTCCCGCTGGCTCACCGTCATGGCCGCCGGGCGTGAGGTGCAGCTTCAGGACCTGCCCCCGGAGCTGTTGCGGGAAGGCGATGCCTCCGCAGACAGGGCGGTCGGCGTGGAGAGTTGGGAGGCCAGCCTGCGCCGTTGGGCCGAGCAACGCCTGGAGGAAGGCGGCAGCGGCCTCCTGGACGAGGTGGTGCCGAAGGTGGAGCGGATCCTCGTGCAGGCGGCGCTGGCGCGCACCGGCGGGCGCCGTCAGGAAGCCGCCCACCTCCTCGGCTGGGGGCGCAACACTCTCACCCGCAAGCTCAGGGAACTGGAGATGGAGACACCGCGCGGCGCCACCACCGAGTGACTCAGGCGCAGCCCCGGGTCGCCTCGGGCAGGCGCAGGCTGCCGGTGAGCTGGGCCACCTCGGGGACGCCGTGGCGGTCCAGGTAGTCGAGAATGCCGCGATTGATCCGGTCCACCAGCAGGGGGTCGTAGAACAGGCCCGTGCCCACCCCTACCGCCGTCGCCCCGGCGATGAGAAACTCCAGCGCGTCCTCCGCCGAGGCCACCCCTCCCTGGCCGATGATGGGAATGTCGTGCGGGCGGCAGACCTGGAACACCTGGTGCACCTTGAGCAGGGCGATGGGCTTGATGGCTGGCCCGGAGAGCCCCCCCTGGACGTTGCCCAGCACCGGGCTGCGATCCTCGATGTCGATGGCCATGCCCATGAGGGTATTGATGACGGCGAAGGCGTCGGTGCCCGCCTCGATGCAACGGCGGGCGTTCTCCTGGATGTCCGTCTGGTTGGGGGAGAGCTTGGTGATGAGGGGCTTGTCGGTGGCCCGCCGGCAGGCCTCCACCACCCGCGCCGACATGTCCGGGTCGTTGCCGAAGGCCACCCCGCCCTCCTTCACGTTGGGGCAGGAGATGTTGATCTCGATGGCGTCGATGGGGGAGTCGTCGAACAGGCGGGTGACCGCTTCGTACTCCTCCACCGTGGAGCCGGAGACGTTGGCGATGAAGCGCGTCTCCGAGAAATCCAGTTGCGGGAGGATGGTCTTCACCACGTACTCCGCCCCGGGGTTCTGCAGGCCGATGGCGTTGAGCATACCGGCGGGGGTCTCGCACACCCGGTGCGGGGGGTTGCCAAGGCGCGGCTCCAGGGTGGTGCCCTTGAGGCATACCGCGCCCACGCGGGTCATGTCGAAACCCTCGATGCGGGTGTATTCCTCACCGAAGCCGACGCAGCCGGACAGCAACACGGTGGGAGAGTTGAGCCGCAGGCCGCACAGGTCCACCCGCAGGCGGGAGAGGTCGTCTTCGGTGAAGGTCGGTTGCACGTTTTGCCCCTTTGACAGCGTCGTTCGCTTTGCACACCCTACGCGGGCCCATGATAGCGCAGGTCGTCACGCCGTGTTCCACGTCGTCCTCTACCAACCCCAGATCCCGCCCAACACCGGCGCCTGGCTGCACCTGGTGCGCCCCCTCGGTTTCGAGATGGACGACAAGCGCCTCAAACGGGCCGGGCTGGACTACCGCGAATGGGCCCGGGTGGCGGTGCACGACGACTTGACGGCCTGCATCAAAGCCCTGCCGCCGGAAACGCGGGT
>WFVN01000180.1 GCA_015491615.1 Gammaproteobacteria bacterium | reverse complement strand
CGCGGGGTTTCTTCTGTGCTAAGACCCGGGTTATACGAACCGCCGCAGGACATCGGGTGACGAGCGGCGCCCGAGGGACCGGCCGGGACAGGTAAGGGGTTGGGTATGTGGCAAGGCGGATCGCGGCTGGGGATGCTCCTCATCCTATGCGTGGGGCTCGTCGCCTGCGGTCAGGGACGCGAGGGCGAAGGGGCGACGAACATCGAGGAACGGCCGCTGACCCTCCCGGTGGGTGCGCGCGCCGAAGGGTACGCCGGGGCCACCGTGGTCGCCGGCGAGGCGGTGCGGGTGGAAGCCGGCGGGGTCTTGTTGGCGCTGCAGCCGGGCGAGGCCCTGGTGCGCGTGGAGGCGTCGGATCCGCCCCTGCGTTGGCGGGTGCGGGTGCCCGAGCCCGATGCCGTGGAGCTGGCTTTGGCGCCGCCGAAGTCGCCCCTGCGGGTGGGAGAGCGGCGCGTCGTGCACCTGTGGGCGGCCACCGGAGAGGCCCGCCACGACGTGGGTCCCTGGGCCACCTGGTCGGTGCAGGGGCCGGCCGGTTGGGACGAGGCTACCCGCACCCTCCAAC
Source organism: Gammaproteobacteria bacterium (assembly GCA_015491615.1). Classification (GTDB taxonomy): domain Bacteria; phylum Pseudomonadota; class Gammaproteobacteria; order S012-40; family S012-40; genus S140-43. The sequence continues at coordinate 1,609 of WFVN01000180.1, read as the reverse complement.
CCACCGCGGTAGGCGAGGTGACCCTCCAGGCCCAATGGCTGGGTGAGGCCTGGACCCTGACCCTCCCCGTCCAGCCCGCCGATCCGGTGGTGGGTTACCGCCTGGAGCCATCCCTGGATGGTCCCTGGCCGGCCGGCGTCCAACGGCAAACGGCGCTGAAGGCGGTGCGCGAGAGCGGCGCCGTGGGCGCCCCGCCCGCGGACTTCGACCCCGCCCGCTTGGGGACGAGCGGCCCCCTCGCCCTCGACTGGCAGGGGTCGGAGACGGTGGCCCTGACCTCCGTTGGTGAGGGTCGGGGCTGCCTGACCCTGGATGGGGCCGAACTCGCCTGTTGGACCTTCGATCCGCCCGTGCTCGTCGCCATCGAGGTGAACGCCACGGGGCCCGCCGAGCCGGCGGTGGGCGAGACCCTCGCACTGCGGGCCCAGGGCACCGACAGCCTGGGCGGTGTCCGCGACCTCACCGGCACGGTGACCTGGCAATTCGACCCGGCCTTCCTGGACGCCTCCGGGGAGAGCGGCATCTTTCGCGTCCTCGCCTTTGGTACCACCACCATCAGCGCCCGCCAGGACGGCCTGGAGAGCGCCCCCCTCACCCTGCAACTGCAACCGCCCCGTCTGCGGGCCCTGCGCCTCTCGGAGGCGCCGGCGGCGATCCTCCCCGGTGAGCGGGTCGCCCTCGCCGTCACCGGCGACTACACCGACGGCGAGCGCCCCGTCGGTGATCCCACCTGGGAGGTGGAGGACGGGACCGTGCTGGCGGTGGAAACGGACGGCTTGCGCGCCCTGGCCGCCGGCACCACCCGCGTGTGGGCGCGCAAGGACGGCATCCAGAGCGACCCTATCGAACTCACCGTCGCCGGGACAGTAGACCTGGCACCCACGGCGCTTTCCCTCACCGCCGGCGAGACGGGCACCATCGCCGCCCGCGTGGGGCCGGTGGACGTGAGCGAGCGGGTGAACTGGGCGAGCGAAAACGACCAGGTGGCAGAGGTGGACCGGGGCCAAGTGCTGGCCCTCACCCCGGGCACGGTGGCGGTCACCACCGCCCCGCCAGCGACGCAGGCGGCGCGCGTCACCGTGCAGCCACGCCCCGTCCTGAGCGGCCTGGGCATCCATCTATTGGCGGCGGACGATTTTGCCCGCGACCAGAACGGCAACCGGGTCGCCGCCCTGCGCTTGGACGGTCTCGCCCCCGGCGCCCTGCATACCGTACGCGTGGACGACCTCCCCGCCGGCTCGCAAATGATCGTCTATCCCGAGCCCGAGGACGGCACCCTCTGCACTAACGGCGGTGTTCCAGACGGCCCTTTGGGGTGTAGCCAGCGGACCAATGCCGGCGGTGCCCTGGTGGCCATCCTGGTGGTCACTGATCCGGGCTTCGACCCCGCCGGGCGCAGCCTGGCGGTGCAGAGCGGCGGATTCGAGGACGAGGGCGCCCCCGGCAATCCATTGTCCCTGCAACCGGGCGCGCCCCACGTCGGCACCGTCACCAGCGCAAGCCTCAGCTTCTATCGCATCGCCCTGGACGGCAACGCCCGCTACCGCCTCATCGTGGATAACGTGGAGGCCGGGCCCGCGCCCCTCGTCCTTGCCGGCCAGACCGGCTG
>WFVN01000179.1 GCA_015491615.1 Gammaproteobacteria bacterium | reverse complement strand
GCCGGCCGCCAAGACACAGGCCCCGGCGGGCGACTTCGAAGATTTCGACGACGATATCCCCTTCTAGGGAGCGGTTCTTCCCGGCCCATTTCGAGCGGCATACGACTTCCGGGATTTTGCGTGTCGGTCTTCAGCCACCCTCTAGGATGAGGCGGGCGACGGTCTCGTGACCGTGGTGGGCGGCGGCGTCGGCGGGGGTCTCGCCGAGGACGTTGCGTAGGTCCCGACGGGCGCCGAAACCGATGAGCAGGCGCGCCACTTCCCCATGGCCCTGGGCGGCGGCCAGGTGCAGGGGGGTGTCGCCGAAGCGGTTGCGGCGGTCGCGCGTCGCGCCCTGCTCCAGGAGGGTGCGGACGACTGCGGCGTGGCCGCGGGCGGCGGCTAGGTGCAGGGGGGTGTTGCCACTGTCGAGGGCGGGGTGGTTCAGTGGTATGCCGCGGGCCAGGAGCCGCTCCAGGATCTCCCGCAAGCCATTCTTCGCCGCCACGTGCACGAGGGTGAGCCCGCTTCGGTCGGCGGTTTCCAGGCGATCACTGTAGGACAGCAGCAGTCGCGCACCCTCGTCGTCCCCGTTTGCGATGGCCATCCACAGGGCGGTGCGGCCTTCTGGGTCGGTCAGATCGGCGTCGGCCCCCCATTCCAGCAAGTGTTTGACGAAGGTGTGGTGACCGTGCCGGATCGCCACCATGAGGGGAGTGCGACCGTCCTGGTCGTAGAGGTCCGTTTTCGCCCCGTGGCGAAGGAGGGCCTCGGCGGCGGCGGTGAAGCCGTAACGGGCGGCGCGGTGGAGGGGGGTCTGACGGTCCAGCGCAAGGGCATCCACTGGCGCCCCCCGGCGCGCCAGCCAGTCCACCAGGTCGGCGTGGCCGTACCAGGCGGCCCAGTGAAGGGCCGTGTTGCCGCCCAGATCGCGACCACCCGGATCGGCGCCGGCGCGTACCAGGCGCCGGGCCACCGCCAGGTGCCCGTACATGGCGGCGTACATGAGGGCGGTGCGGCGTTCCTCGTCGCGACCGTCCACCCTCGCCCCCCGCTCGAGCAGCCGTTCGACTTTTTGTACCTGGCCGGCCGCGCTGGCGCGCAATAGCGGCGTCCAACTCTGGAAGGGCGTGGCGACGCCGGGCACCGCCGGACGCAGCGGTTCCTCCGCCGGGGTCGGCCAGGGGATCGATAGCCACAGGAGAGCGAGAAAGAAGGGCATTCGCGGCGGGAAAATCTCGTGTGTTCGAAACGGTAATTTGAAGACCACGACGGGGAAATGCAAGGAATGTCCCGGCGTCGCTTCGGTCAAACGGTAAGGCGGTCGGAGAACGGTGGTCCGGCCGAGGTCTTTCTAAGGGTGCGAGCGGGCCTGTCGATCTACTTTGGCGGACGGGCACAGACCGCAAAGCATCGTACTGGGGATCCCCATTTTGAAGAGGCAACGCGCACAGCGCCCACTCATCGGCTTTTTTTGGGCACTTGCCCTGGTCGTGCCCGCCTTCGCCGACGATCTGGAGGACGCCCAGGCCGCCTTTGCCGCCGGTGACTACCAGGAGGCGCGCCTGTTGGTGCGACCGCTGCTCATGGAGGGCAACGCTGAAGCGCAATATCTCTACGGGCGGATGCTGGAGGAGGGCGCGGGCGTCCCCCTGGACGTGGAACAGGCCAAGGAGTACTACCGCAAGGCGGCCGCCCAGGGGCATGCCGAGGCGAGGGCGCGCCTGGAGGAACTCACCGGGGCCGAGGTCCAGGTGGAGGGCGAGTCGGTGGCGGTGGACTGGTTCCGGGAAGCGGCCGAGGAGGGGGATCCGGAGGCTCAGTTCAACTACGCCCATGCCCTGGAGAGCGGTTGGGGTACGGCTCGGGACGAAGCCGCGGCACGCCGCTGGTTTGCGCGTGCCGCCAAAGCCGACCACGACGGGGCGCAACTGCGTCTGGGAATGATGCTGGTGGTGGGTGCCGGTGGCCCTCCCGATCCGGCCGCCGGGGTGCGTTGGCTTCGGGAGGCGGCACGCAACGGCAACCCTGTGGCCGAGGCCTTGGTGCAGGACGTACTCGATGCCCGCGGTCCTTTGGACGATACCGCCGTGCGTCTCATCGGGCGTCTGCGCGAGGCGGTATGGGAGGGGGACGAGATCGCCCTGGAACACCTCCAGTCTCTGCTAGTGGAGGCGGCGGAGGCGCCGTCTTCCCCGGCGGCGACGGGAGGAACGATCAAGGTACCCTCCGCGGTGATGCGTGTCGAATCCGGGAGCGGGTCGCCGGTGATGTCCTTGCCCGACAACGTTTTTCAGGTCCGCACCGATGACCCCGTGCGTCTGCGCGACTTGGTGGCGGCCTATCGGCGGGCCGCGGAGGCCGGCGACATGGAGGCTCAGTTCGCCCTCGCGGTGTTGTATCTGCAAGGACGTGGCCTACCCAAGGACCGCCAACGGGGCATGGCCTGGATGCGTCGCTCCGCCGAGCAGGGTTACCTCCCGGCGCAGAGCTATCTGTACCTGGCGAGCGGCGAATTCGGCGCCTTGCCCTTGCATGGCAGCATCCTCCTGGACTGGGCCAGGGAGCGGGCCCTCGCCTGGGACCCGCAGGCCTTCTACCTCCTCGGGCGGATCTTCGAGACCGGCCGCGGGGTGGTGGCGGACGTTGTTCAGGCGCGACGTTGGTACCAGTTGGCCGCCCTCATGGGCGTCGAGGTGGCCTCGATACCGATGCCGGTGGAGCCCACGGCGGAAGGGGGCGCCGAGAACGAGCGCTCCGGGGCGGAGGCATGGATGGCGGAACGTTGGTTTCCCGCGACGGTCACCGTGGCGCTCATCGGTAGTGTCGGTTTTCTGGCCTGGTGGCGCTTTCGTCGCCGCAGGCGACGGTTCCTGGTGCCGCCCCGGCGCCGTGGCCACAACCCGTTCGCGGCGCAGGAGCGCAGGGCCGGAGGGGGGGCGGTTCCTGTGCGTGACTTGCGCAAACAAGATGGTGATGGCGGGGAGACGGATGTCCCTCCGGCGGTGCAAGCGTCCTCGGTGCGTTCTCGGGAGCTCGCGGCTGCCCGGGCGATGGCCGGCGATCCCCTCGCCGCGCGCGCGGACGGTGATCACAGATCGATTGCTCCCCTCGCCGATGGCGCATTCGTTCCCCTTGCCGTCACTGGGCCTCGTCACTTCGTTCGGGGGCGAGACGTGTGCCGGCACGGTGCCGCTCCCCTCCCTGAAGAGCCGCATCTGCCCGCTGCCCCCCGTTTCGGGCCCGGAACAGCTCCGGCCACATCGAAAGAGACGCCCCCCCTGGAAGGGTCGTCCCCTGCCGCCGAGATGAACGCCGGCGCCCCTTCCCCGGCCGCCGTTCAATTCAACATCGGTCTCATGTTCGCCAACGGCGACGGCGTGCCCAAGAACCCAGTCCAGGCCGCGAAATGGTTCGAGAAAGCGGCCCGCCAAGGCCACGCCGATGCCCAGTTCCGCCTCGGTGGGCTCTACTGGACCGGCGAGTTGGGAGAGAAAGACGTGGCCCGTGCCCTCGAATGGCTGCAGCGGGCGGCCGCCAGCGGCCATCGCCGGGCACGCGGACTGCTCGCCAAAATCCGCGACCGACACGATCAGGGCTCGGACGGAACCGTGTAAACGAGGTTCGTTCGCTGCGTCCCCTTCATCCGGGGACCTTGAGTCGCGACCAAGAGGCGGACGGAGGAAGGCAGCCGGCAAGATTAACGGCGAATTAATCCACGGTCGATAACTTCTTGAAGGGAAAACCTCGTCGGGTTGCCGGGGCGTTCCAAAACGGGCCCGACGGACGATTCAGAGGATCTACCCTTGAGTCGAGAGACCCCGCAAGTGGTCGGCGTCGATCCGCTCCCCCCGGAGGCCATCAGGGGACGGGAGCGAACGGGCCTTCGATCGTCTCCGCAACGGTACCCTGGTCATCGTTTCCTGCCGTTGTCGTCGCCGGTCCGTCACTCGCTCGCGCACTGGCGCATGGCGCATGTCCCACTGGTGTGCATCTTGCTCGTCGCGTGGGCCCACGTCCTCGCGGTGTACATGGACTGATGCCTTGGTTTCTGTTCTTATCCCTGGCGCTGTGGAGCGCCCAGGTCGCGATGGCCGCTGCCCCTTCCGAGCGCCTGGCCATGCCCGGCGAGTTGGTGCGTGCGCACGCCGAATTGGAGAACGACTGCGGTGCTTGTCACGTGCGTTTCAAGGAGGGGGGGCAGGACGAGCGTTGCCGCGCCTGCCATGGAGCGATCGATGCCGATCTCCAGGCCGGCACCGGTTTCCACGGCCGTGACCGTGCCGCAAGCACCCTGGAATGCCGCCACTGCCATAGCGATCATCGAGGGCGCGACGCGCGCATCGTCCTCTTCGACGTCGATTCCTTCGACCACCGTGCCACCGATTTCCCTCTCGCCGGGGCACACCACGTCGTCTCCTGCAGCGCCTGCCACGAGGCCGGGCGTGCCTACCGGGAGGCTCCCCACGCCTGCCGCGATTGTCACCGTAAGGACGATTGGCACATGGGGCGCCTCGGCGATTGTGGCGACTGCCACACCCCCGTCGGCTGGGGCGCCTGGCGCTTCGACCACGATCGCACCGGGTTTTCCCTAGAGGGGGGACATGTGGAGGCCGACTGCGAACGCTGCCATGCCAATGCCCGTTACGCCCGCACCCCCAAGGCCTGCAATGCCTGCCACGACCTCGACGACGTGCACCGCGGCGCCAACGGCGAGGCTTGCCAGGACTGCCACGGTCAGGACCAATGGCGCCGGCCCGATTTCGACCACGACCGTGACACCGACTATCCCTTGGAAGGTCGCCACGCCATGGTTCCCTGTGCTGCCTGCCACGGGGACGACGTGCGTGCCCCGCGCGAAATCGCCTGCCGCGCTTGTCACGAGCGGGAGGACGCCCACAACGGTCTCTACGGCGAGGCCTGCCAGGAATGCCATTTGTCCAAGTCCTGGGTGCGTACCACCTTCGACCACCGGCGCGACACCGACTACCCTCTGGAAGGCGCCCACCGTGCCCTCGCCTGCGGACAGTGCCATCGTGGTTCCTTGCACCAGTCGTTGCCGCGTGACTGTTTCTCGTGTCACCAGGGGGACGACCGCCACGGCGGTCAACAGGGCCAGCGTTGCGGTGACTGCCACGGTAGCCGGTCCTGGGTCGTGGATGTGCGTTTCGACCACGACCTCACCGACTTCCCGCTCTTGGGGATGCATCGGGTCGTGCCTTGTGAGGCCTGTCACCTGAGCCCCGAATTCCAGGGCACTCCCCGCGCCTGCGTACGTTGCCACGGGCGCGACGATGCACGGGCCCACGGCGGGCGTCTGGGCGGTGACTGCGCCCAGTGCCACAACGCCACCGACTGGCGTCTGTGGACCTTCGATCACAGTCGCCAGACCGACTACCCCCTCACCGGCGCTCATCGGGATTTGGACTGCCACGCCTGCCACACTCAGCCGGTGGAGGAAGAAGTTCGTCTGGAGACCGACTGCGTTACCTGTCACGAGGGCGACGACGTCCACGAGGGTGGTTTCGGTCGCGACTGCGGCCATTGTCACGTGACCTCCGATTGGAGAGAGGTCAAGTCTCCGTGAGGCCGATCGAAACGAAAGGCATGCGTCCCTTCGTCCTGTTCGGCCTCGTCTTCGCCTTGCTCGCGACCGTCCCCGCGCGCGCCGGCGAAATTCTCGATGCGGTCACGATGCGTCCCGTGGAGCAGGGCGTGGAGCTCATCGTCACCCTCCGGCACCCCTTCGCCGTACGTCGTCATTTCCCGCGCCGACGCGGGGAAGTGTTGCAGTTACAACTTCAGGCGCGCGGGGAAGAGCCAGCCATAAAACGCCGCGAGCGCCTTTCCGCCCCTTCCCAAGCCGCCCCCCTGGTGGAAGTGGTATACGAAGGCAACGTGCGCGGTGGCCCCTTCCTGGTGTTGCGTTTTGCGCAGGTGGTGGAGTTCGAGGTCCCCGACGAGCGCGCGCCGGCGCGCAAGACCCTACGTGTACGCCTCCTGGGGGTGGGCGCGGCCCCCGCTACCACGGATGCGGGCATCCCGTCCACCCGGGGCGAGGCCGTCGTCGATCGTGCCGAGGCCCTCTATCGTCGGGCCCGCGCCGCCCTCACCCGGGGCGAGAACGACCAGGCCGTGC
>WFVN01000178.1 GCA_015491615.1 Gammaproteobacteria bacterium | reverse complement strand
CCCCCAGCAGGGCCAGGTAGGCCACCGGCGGGCCATTGAACAGGACGCCGCCGGCGGCGGGCCAGAAGAAGCGCTCCTCGGCGTGGTGGAAGACGCTGAGCCAAGCGGCCAGGAACAAAAACGGCAGGGCCCAGGCGGCCAGCACCAGCACCCGCGCCCCCACCGCCAGGGCGGCCTCGGTCAGGCCCGGCCCCACCCAATGGGCCCACAGCCCCGGCGCCGCCGCCACCACCAGGGCGAGGGCCAAGCCCAGGATCAGGAGCTGGCCGCCGACGAGGGCCGACCAGGGCCCCGCCCGCGGCCCGTCCCGGTGCGCCGCCCACAGGGCCAGGGCCACCGAGCCCAGCAGGCCGGTGGCGAGGGTCATGCGCGCCGCCTCGGGCAGGAACACCCCGACGATGAAGCCGTCGCTCAGCTCCCCCGCCCCCCAGGCGCGCACCAGGAGCCACTCGCGGGCGAAGCCCAAGACCAGGCCCAGCAGCCCCAGGGCGAGGACGATGGCCGAGCCGCGCAGCATCAGCCCAGGTAGAGGTACTGGCGGTAGCTCAGGCGGCGCAGGGCGGGGATGCGGTGGCCCATCCGGTCGGCCCAGGCGAAGGGTGCCTGCAGACGGCCGCGCAGGAGGTAATCGGAGACGAGGCGGAAGAACAGCAGCTCGGGGTATTCCACTCGCACGGAGAACTGGCGCCGCAGCAGGTCCACCTCCCCCGGAGTGAGGGGGAATTCCTCGTCGTCCCCCTCCTTGGGCACCCAGGCGCGCCCCACCACGTGCTCGCGGAACCACACCAACAGGCGGCTCATGGCCGAGTTTTCGTAGAAGAAGGCGCGCCCGCCGGGGGCGACGGCGGCGCGCAGGACACGGGCGAACTCGTCGAAGGGCTCCAGGTGGTGGAGGATCATGGCGCCGAAGGCGTAGTCCACCGGCCCCAGGCGGTCGATCTCGAAGGCCGAGCCGTGCACCGCTTCCACGTTGGCGATGCCGCGCTCGGCGCACAGGCGCTCAAGGCGCGCCACCGCCACCCGGCTCACGTCCACGGCGATCACCCGCGCCCCGCACTGAGCGAAGAAGAGGCTGCTGCGCCCCATGCCGCAACCCAGGTCGAGGACGGTCTTGCCGGCGAGGTCACCGAAATGGGTCAGGGCGGCGGCCAGCACCGGCCCTTCCTCGGCTACCGAACTGGCCTCGTCTACCCGATAGCGGGCGTCCCAGAAGTCTTCCACGCCCATGGCGGGCCTCCTCAATGCAGGAAATTGAACCAACTGTTGCCTTTGATCCGGTAATCGAGGTTGCGCGGGCGCTCGCCCACCACCTTGGCGGAGAAGCCGGCGGCGATCTTGTAGGCGGGGATGGTCTTGCCGGAAACGATGCTCCCCAGTCCCACCACCGCCCCCTCCTCCAGGTGGGCGCCGTTGGTGATCATGGCGCGGGTGGCCACCCAGGCGTAGTCGTCGATGTACACCGGCTCGCCGAAGGAGCTGAAGTCCTCGCTGGTGGGGTCGTGACCGCCGGCGATGATGATGACGTAGGAGCCGATGGAGACGTGGTCGCCGATGAACAACCCGGCGCGACCGTCCAACTGGCTGTGCCAGCCCACCACCGAATCGTCGCCGATGACGATGTTCTCCATGCCGACGATCTCGGTGTTGCGCCAGATGGAGGTGCTCTTGCCGATTTTCATGCCCCCGGCGCGCAGCCATGCCAAGCGCACCCAGTGGATGGGGATCTTGTTGACGATCATGTTGTAGAGGTGCTCCCACACCCGCAACATGCGCTCCTTGAAGAGCCCCCAACCCTTGCCGTGGGGAAAGACGCGGCACGGCAGCTCACGCTTGAGGGCGGCGTAGAGGGCCCGCTGGACCGGCTCCTCCAGCACCGGTTCCAGGTCCACGTAGTGGACGAACAGCTTGGTCCTGTGCGCCCCGGCGGGCCGTTCCACCAGGGCGCGGTCCGCCAGCATGGCCTCGTAGGCGGCCCGCAGGCGGTCCTCGTCCACACCCAGGCGCCGGGCGTACTCGGGCAGGCGTTCACGGAAATTGACCGAATGGAGCACATAGGCCGGCATGTCTCACTCCCTTCTCGTCGTTTTCGTCTTTGCGGCATCTTCCGCCTCGGCCTCGCGGGCGAGGACCAGAGACAGGCCGGTGAGGAACCAGAAAACCCCGGTGAGCACCGGGGTGAAGCTGTAGTAGTGGTCGAACAGGCCAGTGGCATAGGCCACCAGGAGGGCGGCCACCACCCCCGTCAGGAGGGGGTCGGCGCGCCAGGCGTCGCCGCGCACCCGCGGGCGCACGGTGCGCCACCAGCGCCAGCTCACCCACAGGAACAGGGCCAGCCCCGCCGGCCCCAGCTTGTAGGCATAGTTGAGCCACAGGTTGGAGATACCCAGGAGGTCCGGGTCGGGGGGCGGCGGCTCGCCCTTGAAGCCGATGCCCAGGGGGTAGCGGGCGATGGCCTCGGGGTAGGCGCGGTATTCGTCCATGCGCGCCACGGTGGAGGCGTTCTCGACCGAGAACATGGTCACCAGGCGCTCCTGCAAGGGGGGGTAGGAGACCACCAGGAGAAAACCGGCGAGGCCCCCGTAGAGAATGATGCGGCCAGTGCCGGGCACGCCCTTGAAGGCGAGCCAGAGGGTGACCAGAACGAGGGCCACCAGGGCGCCGCGGGAGCCGGACAGGAGCAGGCCGGCGACGGCCAGCAGGGCGAGGGCGAAGCCGGCACGGCGCCCCCACCCGCGCCCCACGGCAAGGGCGGTGAGATAGGCCAGGGGCACGACGAGGGCGTAGAAACCGCCGGTGACGTTGGGGTGCACCCAGGGGGACCCCAGGCGCCCGTAGTGGCCGGAGAAGATGTCTTCGATGGCCTCCGGGTGGGCGTAGCGGAAGGTGGTGAGGACGTCGATGATGGCGCGCGCGTCCTGGGCGCCGGCGAACACGCTGAGGGACAGGACCAGGCTCGCCAGGGCCCCCATGAACAGGGGCACGAGCACGGCGCGCGCGGTAGCCCGGTCGGGAACGAGAAGAAGGGCCATCCACAGCAGGGAGACGTTCATCAGCCAGCGCGACCAATTCACCGGCGCGTTGCCCGGGCCCGGCACCATGAGCCAACCGGCCGCCAGGGGCACGAGGCTGAACAGCAGCCACCAGCCGGCGGCGCGCAACACCGGCTGGTCCCGCAGGCGCGCCCGCCAGGCCGCTCCCTCCGGTCCAGCCAGGCGCCACAGCACCGCCGCCCAGGTGAGCAGCAGGAGCAGTTCGGCGACGGTGACGCGTATCCCCAGGTGCACGGTGGCATACGGCATGAAAGCGGCCACGAACAGGTAGCTGCCCAGGCCCAGGAGGGGCTGGCGGAACACGGCCACGGCGAAGGCCAGGCCGGCGAGGGCGCCGAGGAGCAACGCCGGGGAGACGAACACCAGAGCGCCCCCCAGGGCCAGTCCCAGGAGCAGGGGCGCGAAGCGCAGGGCGTCGGCGTTCACCGGTGGGCCTCCAGCCACGCGCCCACCCGCTTCAGGTAGGCGAGCTCGTCGTAACGGGCGGCCCAGGCGCGCAGGCTCTCGGCGTCTTCCTCCGGGCCGCGCCCGGCGGCGGCAAGGCGGTGCATGAGGTTCACCAGGGCGGCGCCGTCGCGGGGCGGGAAGCGGGGAGCCGTGGGCGGGGCCACTTCGTCCAGGGCGCTTCCCTCGGCCACTGCCACCGGCGTCCCCGCCGCCAGGGCCTCCACCACCGGCAGGCCGAAGCCCTCCGCCAGGGAGGGCTGCCAGAGGCGCTCGGCGCGCCGGTACAGTTCCCCCAGGCGCGCGTCGCTGAGGCCGTGCAGGTGGATGAGGCGTTGCCCGGCCGCCTCCCGCAGGGGGGCGGGGATGTCGCCGCCCACGACCACCAGGGGAGGCACGCCCTCCCCCGCGCACAGCCACGCCTGGACGAAGAAGGGCAGGTTCTTGCGCGGCTCGTTGGAACCCACGGTGAGCCAGAAGCGCTCCGGCAGGTCCATGGGCTCGCGCACTCGTCGATGGGTGAGGCGCACCAGGTTGGGGATGACGCGCGTGCGTCCGCGCAGACGGGGATAGAGGCGCTCGCATTCGCCGGCGGTGTAGCGGGAGGGGGTGACCACCTCGTCCGCCCACTCGCCCATGCGCCGATAGGCGTGGCGGTAGTAACTCCCGTACAGGAGGCGGGCGCGGGCGGAAGGATACTGGTCGGGCAGGGTGACCGGGAACAGGTCGTGGACCCAGGCGACGCGTTTCATGGGGTGACGCAGGGGGCCGGGGAGGCCGCAGTTGGCGGTGCTCACGAACAGGTCCACGCGGTCCTCGGCGAGGATGGCGGGAAGCCAGCGGTGTTCCCACCACAGGCGCCGCCAGGGGCGGCGCACCCCGGCGAGGGTAGTGGCGCGTTCGGGCTGGCGTACCACGCGGTCGCGCAGGAAGCGGGCCGGACCGTCGGAGTAGAGGGTCAGGCGCACTCCGGGGAGGAGGCTGAGGGCAGAGATGAGGGCACGCGCCTGGCGACCGATGCCGGAATCCGGGGCGAGGGCCACGGGGCGGTAGTCCAGCCCCACGTGCAACTCAGGCATGCCGTCCCCTCACAGCTCCACCACCGTCAACCAGGGACCCAGCTCCACCGCCAGGCGCCCGTTCTCGGCGACCACCTCGCGGCGGCTCAGGCGCCCCGGTCGGTGGACGACGGCAGCCGCGGCCCGCGCCGGCAGGTGCACGGTGCGCGGCCCCTGGGGCGACCAGGCGAACCACAACAGGCGCCCGTCGTCACGCCGCCAGGTGGCGGTGTAGAGGCCGTCGTCACCCTCCTCCGGCACTTGCTCCGGGGCCGGTCGCAGACGCGGCCCGAGAAGGTCGAGGAAGTAGCGCAGGATGCGGTAGCTGGGTTTGGGGCGCCCGTCCAGGTAGAGAAGGCCGTAGTGGCGGTCACGGTCGGGCACCCGCCGGTCCAGGTCGGAGAGGGCGAACCAGAAGACGCGGTCGAAGCCCAGACTCATGGACATGGCCAGGCGACGGATGAGGTATTCCCCTTGGGTGGGTTCGTCGATGTGGCTCTGGACGGTCTTGGGGCCGGTATAGGTGGACCAGCCGAACTCGGTGACCCACAGCGCCCGTACCCCTGCGCCGCGCAGACGGGCGTCGAGGATGCGCGCGCGGGGGACGAACTCGCCCCCGGGGAAGGGGTCGCCCTCGGGAGTGTCGGTGTAGGGGTGGTAGGCGACCACGTCCACCAGCTTGAACGTCCCCAGGTTGCCCAGCGCCTCCAGCATGAGGGCATTGCCATGGTAGGGCATCTGGCTGTAGTAGGCCATGCCGCCGAGGACCAGCTTGCGGTCGTCGAGTCCGGCGGCACGGAAGGCGCGGGCGACGGCGGAGACGAGGCGGGCGTAGGCCTGCGGGTCGGCTTTGGGGCGCCAGAAACCAGGGATGTTGGGCTCGTTCCAGATCTGCCAATGGCGCACGAAGGGATAACGCTGGGCCAACAGGACCATGCGCCGGGCGAAGGCGTCGAAGTCTTTGGGCGGCCATTGGTCGATGTGGCGACCGTCGAGGGAGGTGGAGGCGAAGCGCGCCGAGCCCACCAGATAGACCACCGGGGTGAGACCGGCGGTTTTCACCGCCGCCATGATGCGGTCCACCGGCTCCCAGTCGAAGCGTCCCTCGCGCGGCTCCAAGTGGTACCAGTGGAGATTGATGCGCACCCATTTGAGACCCAGGGCTTGGAGGGCCTGGATCTGCTTCTGGTAACGATCGGGGGTGAAAAACAGGAAGGGGGTGTTGACCCCCAGGAAGTCGGCGACGACCACCTCGCGCGAGGCCGGCGGCAACAGCCCCCCGGCGTGCACGGTGCCGCCCCACAGGCCGAGCAGGGCGAGAGCGATCCGCAACGGGCGTTTCATGCCGCTTTTCCTCGTTTTTCCAGGGTCGATCGGAAGACCTGCACGAAACATCCGGCCACCCGCGCCCAGGTGCGTTCGCGAGCCAGACGGGCAGCGTGTTCCGCCCAGGAGAAGACGATCTCGGGGGTGGCGGCCAGCTCGGCCAGGCGCGCCCCCAGGGCGGCAGGGTCACGCTGAGGGAAGACCGCGCCGTTGCCCCGCGCTACCTCGCCGGCGAGGGCGCGGGCATCGCTCACCAACGCCCCGCGACCGCAGGCGATGGCCCAGGAGAGGGCGCCGCTGGAGCCCAGGAAGCGCCCCAACAGGCCGATCTTGCGCGAATCTCGGTAGGGCAGGGCGAGGAGGTGGTGATCCTGGTACAGGCGCGGAATCTCCGTCTCCGGCAGGTCCAGGGCCCAGTCCACCCGTTCCTCCAGGCCGCGGCGGGCGATCTCGGCGCGCAGGTGGGCCACGTAGTCGCTGCGCCCGCGTAGCAGCATGGAGGGGCGGGACCCGCCGGCCAGGGTGAGGCGCAGGCGGAGAAAATGGGCCGGGCGCTCGCGCCGTACCCAGTCGAGGGCGTCCAGGAGGTCCTCGATGCCCTTGCCGGGGTAGAGGAAGCCGAAGAACAGGACCCGCAACGGCGGCGGCGGCGGTGGTTCCCGGTACGGGACCTCGGCCACCCCGTGGGGGATGACTTCGATGCGCTCCGGCGGCAGGCGCATCCACCGCCGCAGCCCTTCGGCCCCCCCCTCGGTGAGGACCACCAGGCGATCCAAGGCATGGGCCATGGCCCGCTCGCGGTGGCGGGAGAGGGGGTCGGTGGCAAGGGTGGCGGCCTGTTGCAGCGGGCGTGGCAAGGCCTCGAAACGGCTCAGCCCCCAGGCGCGCCAAGCGAGACGCTCGGGGTCGTGGACGGTGGCGGTGACAGGGCGCCCCGGACGCAGGGCCAACAGTTCGCGCAGGACGAGAAAATGGCGCACCCGACCGCCGCCCAGCTCGAAATGGTAGAGGTCCACGGGCAGGGCCGCCAGATGGCGGGCGTGACGGCGCACGGCGGCGGGATCGGGGGCCTCCAGGGGCGAGGGCAGCCCCGCCGTCACCTTCACCCCCGCGCCTTCCAGGGCGCGCGCCAGGTGCTCGGCGTAATCGGCGATGCCGGAGGCCTCGGGGGGGCGGGGGGAGACGTAGGCCATTTTCATGTCCGCCCCCCGTTGACTTCCCGGTACACCTCCCCGACCATGGGGCGGCTCACGAAAACTGGATTTTTTCCCATGCCCTTACCCATCAAGGTCCTGCTCCTGTTCGGCACCCGTCCCGAGGCCATCAAGATGGCCCCCTTGGTGCGCGCCCTGGAGAAACCACCGCGGCGCTTCCGGGTGGAGACGGTGGTCACCGGCCAACACCGGGAAATGCTGGACCAGGTCCTCGAGCTGTTCGCCATCCACCCCGAGGAGGACCTGGCGGTAATGCGCCCGGGCCAGGACCTGGCCGCCCTCACCGCCCGCGTGGTGGAAGGGGTAGACGCCCTCCTGGCGCGGCGCCGGCCGGACTTGGTGCTGGTGCAGGGGGATACCACCACCACCTTCGCCGCCGCCCTCGCCGCCTTCTACCGGCACATCCCGGTGGGGCACGTGGAGGCGGGGCTGCGCACCGGCGACCTGGCCCACCCCTTCCCGGAGGAGGCCAACCGTCTCATGACCACGCGCCTGGCGGCGCTCCATTTCGCCCCCACCGAATGGGCGCGGGACAACCTGTTGGGCGAGGGGGTGGACCCGAGCACCGTGCACGTCACCGGCAACACGGTGGTGGACGCCCTGCACGCCATTCTGGAACGACCCCACCGCCTGCCCGCGCCCCTGGAGGCGGCCTTCGCCGGCCGGGGGCCGCGCCTGCTCCTCACTTGCCACCGGCGCGAGAACCACGGTCCCGGGGTGGCGGCGGTGTGCCAGGCGGTGGAGACGCTGCTGGCCCGCCATCCGCGCGCCCGGGTGGTGGTCCCGGTGCACCTGAATCCGGCGGTGGCGAAGGTGGTCCGCGAGCGTCTGGACGGACATCCGCGGGCACACCTGGTCCCCCCCCTGGACTACCTGGACTTCGTCCACGCCATGCGTGCGAGCGACCTCATCCTCAGCGATTCCGGCGGGGTGCAGGAAGAGGCGCCGGCCCTGGGGCGACCGGTGCTGGTGCTGCGCGAGACCACCGAACGACCGGAGGCGGTGGCGGCAGGAACGGCGCGCCTGGTGGGCTGCGACCCCGAACGCATCGTCGCCGAGGCGCACCGGCTGCTCACCGATCCGGCGGCCTACCGGGCCATGGCGCGCGCCGCCAACCCTTTCGGGGACGGGCGTGCGGCGTCGCGCATCCGCACCCACATCGAGCGCTTCTTCGCCTGAATTTCCCACCGCAGCCGCGTGTCGGCGACAAAAATCGCGGCGCTCCTCCACCGGAGCGGCCTTTTCTGCTTCCATGGGCACCCTCATCCCACCGCCGCCGGCTCACACACGCCCAGGCGGGCCATCCAGGCGTCGGCGGCGAACTTCGCCGCCCAGTTGGGATACCAGCCCCCCAGGTAGCCGCCCCAGAAGGGGTTGGAGCCGGCGATGCCGCCGCTGATGCCGTCGTGCCCGGGGCGCAGGTCGTGGTGGCGGGCGAGCGAGGCGAGGAGGCGATCGGCCCACTCCCGGTAGGGCCCCGCCGGCACCTCCTCGGCCATCCACAGGAGCAGGCGTGCCAGTTGGGCGTTGCCGGTGAGGCAGTCGTAGTCCCCCTTGGGGAGCCAACCGGGCCCCAGGCGCCCGGGGAGTTGGGGGCGGGCGTCGGTCTGCAGGTAGCGCAGGCCGATGGCCTCCACCGCGCGGCGCACCGCCGCCCGCAGGGCCTCGCCCAACTCGGGGTCGCAGTGGGGGGCGGCGGCCCAGAAGCCCTCCAGGGTGTAGGCGAGGGTGTGGGTGAAGGGGGCCTCGTCGGGGGCGAAGGCCATGTGTTCGATCCAGCCGTCCTCCTGGGCACCGGCCAGGGCCCAGCGCAGGAAGCGCTCGCCGGCGGCCCGGTAGCGGTCCTCGCCGGTGGCCTCGGTGAGCAGCAACAGGGGCCAGGCGACGCGGCTGTTGTAGGCGTGGGCGACGCCGTTGAATTCGTGCCGGCGCCAGGCGCCGTCGCCCTCCTGCACCGCCAGGAGCCAGTCGCCGGCGCGGCGGGCGGCGGCGAGGGCCGTCTCGTCCCCCTCCAGGCGGTGGAGGGAGAGCCAGCCGAAGATCACCTGGCCGGTGTCGAAGACCACCGGTTTGGGTTTGCGCCCACGCCCCGGGATGGCCCCGTCGGGGCGCTGCACGCCGCGCAGCCAGCGCCCCATGCGCCGCGCCCGATCGCGCCAGGCGTCGTCGCCGGTGAGGCGGGCGTAGCGCAGACAGGTGGGGATGATGTAGCCGGTGGTCTCGGGGTAGGCGCCGTCCCAGCCGCGCAGCCAGTGGTAGCCAGCGGCGACACCGGGGTGGGCGGCGTCGTGGGCGCGCGCCAGCCAGGCCATGACCGCGTCCAGATGGTCCCGGTCGTCGGCGCGCGGGTGGTCGTCGCCGCGCAGGTCGGCCAGGGCGCGGCGAGCGAGTCGGTTCCAGGGTTGGCGTTCGGCTTCAACCGGCATGTCGCAAACCTCCTCCATTCAGGTCCAGACCCGCCGCCGCCAGGTGGGCGAGGATGTCCCGGTAGCGGCGGGACCAGTCGTGGGCGGCGGCCAGGCGGCGGCGTAGGCCTCGCGCCTCGGCGTCGTCTCCGGCGAGGGCGCGGCGCACGGTGTCGACGTCGCTCTCGTCCCCCGAGAGCCAATGGACCGCGTCCCGCAGGCCGGGGTCGGCGGACGGCAGGGGAGTGGAGGCCACCGGCCGCCCGGCGGCCAGGTATTCGTACAGTTTCAGGGGGTCCACGGCGCGCACCAGGGGCGAGTCCTCGAAGGGGATGAGGCACAGGTCGAAGTGGGCCAGGTAGGCGGGGATGCGGGCGTAGGGCCGCGCCCCCAAGAAATGGAGGTTGGGGTGGCGCGGCGGCGCTTCGGGGCGCTGCCAGGGCCCCACGAGGACGAAGTGCACGTCGGGCAGGGCACGGGCCTGGCGTTCCACCAGGGCCATGTCCACCCAGTGGGCCAGGTTGCCCACGAAGCCCACCCGCGGGCCGGGGATGGCGGCCAGGTCCTCGGGCGGGAGCGGCTCCCCCTGGAAGCGGGCCACGTCTACGCCGTTGCCCACGTGGTGCACGCGCGGGTGGTGGCGGGCCAGGCGCCGGGCGAGGGCCGGGGCGGTGGCGAGGACCACGTCGGCCCGCTCCAGGAGGATACGCTCGGCCGCCGCCAGGTCGGGGTAGGCGCCGGCGAACTGGTCCCAGGCATCGACGCAGTCGTACACCACGTGTGCGTCCGGCCACTGGTCGAGAATGGCCACCAGGTCGGGGTGGGGGTAGCTGAGCCAGACGAGGCCGGGGGTGACGCCGTGCTCGGCCTGGGCGCGCGCCAGTTGCCGGCGCAGGAGACGGCGGTTGACCGCTTTCACCGGCGCCCAGCGCGGCAGGGGCAGGGCCAGGGGATGGGCGAGGGAGACCCCGTCCGGCAGGGGTTCGCGGGCGACGGGCGCGCGACCGGCGAAGGCGGCGCGCAGCTTTTCCTTCACCCGCGGCAGGTCGCGCACGCGCAGGGTGCGCACCCCCAGGCCGTCGCAGTAGAGGACGCGGTGGCCGTCGCCGGCGAAGCGCTCGGCCAGGTGCTGGAAACGCCCGCGTACCCCATGCCAGTCGGCGGGGGAGAGGTAGAGGATGTCCATGGCTACGACGACAACCAGCGGTACAGGCGCGGGGGAATCACCAGGCGCCGGCCGTTGAGGACCACGCCCTTGACGGCGTTGCCGCAGGCGCGCCGCAGGACGTGCAGGGCGTGGCGCACCACCGGCAACGGCGTGCGCTCCGCCTGCACCACGAGGACCACCTCGTCCAGTTGGTGCCAGTCCACCAGGCGGTCGGCGGGGAGGCCCTTGAGGGGCGGCAGTTCCACCAGCACCACCTCGCCGGGGGCGGGCAGGGCCTCGGGGTTGCGCGTCTTGCGCACCGGCACGCGGCTGGCCTCGCACAGGCGGGCCAGTCCTTCGACGATCTGCGCCACGTCGTCGCCGGGCAGCCAGCTCACCAGGCCCACCACCTTGCCCTCGGGGGGCGGGTCGTACAGCTCCAGGGCGGACCACAGGTCGTAGTAGGCCTTGCCGATGACCTCGGGCTCGACCCCGGGCTGGGGCAAGGGGATGTCCGCCAGGAGGGGGACGTCGGCCTGGCGCTGGACCAACTCGCCGCTGCGTGCCTTACGGTCCAGGAGGGCCGCCAGCCACACGGTGAGGAGCATGGCGGCGAGGGCCAGGAAGGGGGTGGCGGCGAGGACGGGCAGGGTCTTGGGGAAGCTGCGCGCGGGGTTGTAGCTGGCCGCCTGCATGACCACCACGTTGGAAATGCGCTCCCGGTCCAGGGCCTCGTCCAGGCGGGCCTGCTGCAGGGCGGCGGCGTAGGCGCGGTAGCTCTCCTTCTCGGTGGCCAGGCGGCGGCTCACCTCGGCGCGCTCGGCCTCCATGGCCAGGAGCCGGTCGCGGCGCTGGGCGAGTTCGTGGATCTGCGCCTCCTTCTGCGCCAGCTCGGCGCGCAGGCGCGCCTGGCTCAGGGTCAGTTCCTGCACCGACAGGGAGAGGGCCTCGGCCAGTTTGTTGGGGGCCAGGGTCTCCTTGCGGGCGATGCGTTCCGGTTCCTTCTCCAGCCAGGCTTCCATTTCGCGAATGCTGCGCTCCAGCAGTTTCACCGGCTCGGCGTCGGGGCGGAAGGTGCGCAGCAAGCGCTCTCGCTCCAGGCGTGCCTCCAGGAGGCGACGACGGATGTCCTCGACGCTGGGGTTGAGGCCGGTCTCGCGGCGGGTGACCACTTCCTTGGGAGTCTCCGCCAGGCGCGTCTTGGCCTCGGCCAGTTGCGCCTCGATGCCGGCGAGACGGGCACGCAGCTCGTCCCGCGCCCCTTCCAGGGTGGTGATGCGTTCGTTGAGTTCGCGCGCCGCCTGGTCCACGTCCAGGGCGCCGATGCGCTGGCGCAGCTCGCCCAGGCGCGCCTCCAGTTCGCGCAGGCGCGCCTCGCTGTCGGCCAGGCGCTGGCGGTAGAAGGCATGCACCTCGGGGGTGTCCATGAGCTGGGCACGCCGTTCCAGATAGTGGCGAACCCAGGCGTCGAGGACCATCTGTGCCACCGCCGGGTCCTTCCAGGTGAAACGCAACTCCAGCACGCTGGAACCGGCCTCGTGGCTCACTTCGAAGTATTTGCGCAGGCGTTGTTCGACCGATTCTTCGAGCGGTACGGGGTCGAGCAGGCGGAGGGCCTCCAGGACCGCGCGGGCCTGCTCCACCGTCCAGCGCACGGTGCCCTTGAGGACCGCCTTGATGTGTTCCCATACCCCTTCGGGGGGGGAGGCAGCGGTGAGACGGTCGGCCAGCTCCCGCGCCAGGGGAGCCACCAGCGCCTCGCTGGTGAGGAAGGCCTCCTCGTCCAGAAGATAGTCGCGCACGCCCCCCGGGGCGGTCACCACCGCGCGCCCCATGAGCTCCACCGGCAGGGCGACGTTCTCCCGCCCGGGCTTCACCAGCAGGCGGGCATCGGAGGTGTAGCGCGGGGGGAACAGGGCGAGGAGCAGGATCACCCCCAGGAGGACGCCCACGCCAGCATAGACGGCCGGGCGCCGATAGGTGAAGAAGAGGCGAACCAGGTCCTTGCTGGAGTGGATGGCGGGCAGGCTCACGTCAGAGATTTCTCAAGTCGTAGTAGAAACCGGTGGAGAGGGAGAAGGGCAGCAGGCGGCGGATGTACAGGTCCACCCCTTCCACCACCTTGACCAGGCGCGTCTTGGGCACCAGGACGATGTCGTCGCGGCGCAGGGGGATGGGCCGCCCCCGCTCGCTCTCGATGCGGTAGATGGTGTCGAAGTCGAATAGGAAGACGTCGTAGCGGCCGTCGTCGGTCTTGCGCAGGAGGACCACCCCGCGGCGGTCGCCGCCGGTGGGGATGTCGCCGGCGGCCAGCAGGGCCTGACGCAGGGTAAGGCCGCCCTCCAGGCTCAGAGTCCCCGGTTCACCGACGATACCGCCGACGAACACCCGGTTGCCCGGCGACTCCACCACGTTCACCGTCACCCCCGGCGTCTGATAGAAGGGGCGCAGGCGTTCGGTGAGCTCCTCCCCTAGGGCCTCGGGGCTCTTGCCGGCCGCCGTCACCGGGCCCACCAGGGGGTAATTGATGCGGCCGTCCTCGCGCACCCGGAAACGCTCCGCTTCGGATTGGTAGTCGCGGCGCACCTCCAGCACGTCGCCCGGATGGATACGCGCCTCGACGGGGGCGTACAACCTCTCCATCGGCGCCAGCCCCCCTTCCTGGCCGGCCAGGGGGCGGGCGGGATTGCCGCTGCAGGCGGCCAGGAGCAGGGCCGCCGCCATCGTCATCCAGACTTTCATGCCGTGCTTGTCCGCCAGAAATGGGGTTGGCCGCTGAGGCGCTCGCGCCAGGGGGCGGGCAGGCGCCGGTGGCGGCGTCCGGCCTGATAGCCCAGCCAGCGCACGGCGTTGCGCCCCAGGGCGGCGGGGATGGCGTGCGGGCGGGTGCGTAGCAGCTCGGCCAGCTCGGCGCGCACGAAATCGCGCCCGCGCCCGCCGACGCCGTGCGCCAGTTCCAGGTACCAGGGGGCGAGTCCGTGGGCGACGCCGATGTCGAAATAGCGGCGGAATTCCTGCCGCCAGGTGTAGTTGTGGCTGTGCGCCACCCGCGCCTCGGCCACGTAGCGCAGGTGGTGGCCGGCGCGCAGCATGCGGGCGGCGAACAGGGTGTCCTCGCTCACCGGCACGCCCTCGTCGAAACCGCCCAGCGCGAAGAACACCGAGCGCCGGTAGGCGGCGCAGGAGTTGGAGGTGAAGCAGGCCGTCACCCCCATCTCGGCCACGTCCGCCCAGGTGCGGGTGAAGGACTCGGGCGGGTAGTTGAAACGGCGCGCGAAGGCGGCCGCGGGGGTGGCGTCGGGATGGGGGACCTGGCGGGCGTAGGCGTGGCCCACGCGCGGGTCCTCGAAGGCGCCGGCCAGGCGCCCCACCAGGTCCCGGTCCAGGGGGACGGCGTCCTGGGTCATGAACAGGAGGATGTCGGCCTCGGTGCGGCGGGCGGCCAGGTTGCGGGTGCGCCCGTGGCCGAAGGTCCCCGGTTCGATGATGTGCACGTCGAAACCGGCCGCGCGGCAGCGGGGCACGGTGTCGTCCCGCGAGCCCGAATCCACGATCAGGACCTCGTCCGGGGCCGGGTCCAGGGCCAGGGCCGCGGGAATGAAACGGCCCAGGTGGGGCCCGGCGTTCCAGGTGGGAACGACGAGGGCGACCTTCATCCGCACCCCTTTCGTCGGCGGCTCCACCACAGGGCGCCGGCGGCGCTCAGGGCCAGGGCCGGCCAGGCGGGCTCGGGCACGCTGTGCAGCTTCAGTCCCACCTGGACGTAGTTGCCGGCGAACACGGGCAGGCCGGCGAAGTTCACCGACAGCTCCAGGGGCGGCACGGGATCGAGGGTAACCCGCGCCGGGTCGAATCCGAAGATGTCGGAAGAGACGTAATCCAGGCCGTCCAGCACCACCCAGGTGCTGTCCCAGTCGAAGGCCAGACCGACGAAGTCCAGGGTCGGCACCAAGCCACTCACCAGGGAGACCATGGTGATGGTGTCGTCGTCCAGGTCCACGTCCACCGCGCCGCTGGCGAAGCCGGACAATTCCACGCCGGCCCCCACGGTGACCGTGGCGGTATCCACGATCAGGGGGACGCCGCCGCTCACCACGCCGGCGTACACCTGCACATCCATACCGATGAGACCGGCCTCCGCCGTCCCCCCCAGCGCCAGGGCGGCGCCCAACCATACGGCTCGTACCCGCTTCTTCTTCATGAACCACCTCCTCCCGATCGGCCGGCTCAATAGGCACCGGCGTTCTTGAAGCCCCGCACCAGGGTCAGCGCGAGGATCTTGAGATCCAACCACAGGGACCAGTTTTGAATATAGTAGAGGTCGTGCTCCACCCGTTTGGTCATTTTGTCCAGGGTGTCCGTCTCCCCACGCCAGCCGTTCACCTGCGCCCAGCCGGTCATCCCCGGGGGTACTTTGTAACGCAACATGTAGCCGCGCACCAAGCGACGATACTGCTCGTTGTGGGCGACCGCATGGGGGCGCGGGCCCACCAGGGACATCTCCCCCTTGAGGACGTTGAACAACTGCGGCAGCTCGTCCAGGGAGGTGCGCCGCAGCCAGTGTCCCACCCGCGTCACCCGCGGGTCGTCACGGCGTGCCTGGGGCACCCGGTCGCCATCCTCGCACACGGTCATGGTACGGAACTT
The DNA here is from genome assembly GCA_015491615.1 of Gammaproteobacteria bacterium. GTDB lineage: Bacteria > Pseudomonadota > Gammaproteobacteria > S012-40 > S012-40 > S140-43. Next base: position 3,301 of record WFVN01000178.1, on the reverse strand, counting down.
CCACACCCGGATCTCGCGCCCGTCCAGGCCGTAGCGGCGCTGGCGGAAAAACACCGGCCCGGGCGAATCCCAGCGAATGGCCAGGGCGATGGCCACCATGGGCAGGGCGAACAACGCCAGGGCGAGACTGGCCAGGATGATGTCTTCGGCGCGCTTGACCCAGCCACTCACCCCGTTGAAGGGCGAATCGTGGACGCTCACCACCGGGATGTCGCCGAGGAATCCCCAACGCCCGTGCAGCAGCTCGAAGACGAGGAAATCGGGCACCACGTACACCGTCGCGGTGGTGTCGGAGAGGCGCGAGACCAGCTCCGCCACCCGCGCCTCGGCGCGCAGGGGCAGGGTGATGAAGACCATGTCCACCTCGCCCCGGCGCGCCCGCTCCAGGAGCGCCTCGCTGTCGCCGTGCAGGTCCTCCCCGTGCGCCCGGCCGCTGCGACAGCGGTCGTCGAAAACCCCCTCCAGGCGCAGCCCCATCCAGGCGGCGGAACGGATGCGGCCAGCCACCCGCCGCCCCAGATCGTTGTAACCGAGAATGGCCACTTGGCGGGTGTTGAAGCCTTGTTCGCGCAGGGTGCGGGAGACCACACGCAGACCGATGCGGGAACCGCTGAGAGCGACGAGGACGAGCCCATACCAGAGGTAGGCCACTTGCGATTCGTAACCCCCGTTGATCGGATAAAGGGCGTCCACCGCCATCAGCGCGAGCACGGTCAACCCCCATACCCAGGCCAGCTGACCCAGTTCGTGGCGGATGCGGGCGATACGCCACGAGCGATAGAGGTCGTGGGACTGGGCGAACATCTGGCATAGGGCCACCCCGCACACTCCAAGAAAGGCGTAGCGGTCGCTGCCGACGACCCCGGTAAGGCGCATGGCGACGACCAGGCTGGCGAGGATGATGAGCGCATCGCTCAGGCGATGGATGAAGGCCATCTTGGCCTCGTGACGCCGCAAATACCCCCCCTTGACGTCACGCTCGACATGGGACCAGCCCATGGATTCCCCTTTCCCTCGTACTCTTCGCCTTATGCGATCAATCCAACATGCTCATAAATAAAAAACGCAAGGAACCACGGCGGAGATGGATTAGAGTATGGCGGCCCAGCTTGTCGACCTGTATGCCGCCTTCTTGCCAGTTGTAACTAATAACACTAAAAACCGGCCCCGCCCAGTGTCGCCATTCTACGACGAACGCGCGCCCCGGCTGCTACCAGGCCTTGGTATAATTTATCTTTTGCCCTGGAGTTGCCCGTGATGACGACCCGCAAGATCCTGGTCACCAGCGCCCTGCCCTACGCCAACGGCCCCATCCATCTGGGGCACCTGGTGGAGTACGTACAGACGGACATCTGGGTCCGTTTCCAGCGCCTGCGCGGGCACCAGTGCATCTATGTCTGCGCCGACGACGCCCACGGCACTCCCATCATGCTCCACGCCCAGCGCCTGGGCATCACCCCGGAGGCCCTCATCGAGCGCATCGGCGCCGAGCACCGGGCGGACTTCGCCGCCTTCCACATCGGTTTCGACGAGTACCACTCCACCCATTCGCCGGAGAACCGGGAGCTGGCCGAATTCATCTACCGGCAACTGAAGGCCGGCGGCCACATCGTCACCCGCACCATCTCCCAGGCCTATGACCCGGTGGAGGGGATGTTCCTGCCCGACCGTTTCATCAAGGGGGAATGCCCCCGCTGCGGTGCCCCCGACCAGTACGGTGACGCCTGCGAGGTGTGCGGGGCCACCTACAGCCCCACCGAGCTCAAGAATCCGGTGTCGGTGGTCTCCGGGGCGACGCCGGTGGAACGGGAGTCGGAGCACTACTTCTTCCGCCTGGCCGACTTCGAGGACAGCCTGCGGCGCTGGACCGACCCCGCCGCCGGCCACCTGCAACCCGAGGTGGCGCACAAGCTGGCCGAGTGGTTCGAGGCGGGCCTGAAGGACTGGGACATCTCCCGCGACGCCCCCTACTTCGGCTTCCCCATCCCCGGGACGCAGGACAAGTACTTCTACGTCTGGCTGGACGCCCCCATCGGCTACCTGGCCAGCTTCAAGCGCTACTGCGAGCGCACGGGCCTGGCCTTCGACGAATTCTGGGGGCCGGACTCCGAGGCCGAGGTGTACCACTTCATCGGCAAGGACATCCTCTACTTCCACGCCCTGTTCTGGCCGGCGATGCTGGAGGGGGCGGGATTCCGCAAGCCCAGCGGCATCTTCGCCCACGGCTTCCTCACCATCGACGGGCAGAAGATGTCCAAGTCGCGCGGCACCTTCATCCGCGCGCGCACCTACCTGGACCACCTGGATCCCGAGTACCTGCGCTATTACCTGGCGGCCAAGCTGGGCCCGGGCATCGACGATCTGGATCTCAACTTCGAGGACTTCGTCCAGCGGGTCAACTCGGACCTGGTGGGCAAGGTGGTGAACATCGCCTCCCGCTGCGCCGGCTTCATCCACAAGCGCTTCGACGGCCGCCTGGGGCCGCGCCTGGACGACTCCGAACTCTACGACCGCTTCCTCCAGGCCGGCGCCCGCATCGCCGAACTCTACGAAGGGCGCGCCTTCGGCCAGGCCATGCGCGAGATCATGGCCCTCGCCGACCTGGCCAACCAGTACATCGACGAGCGCAAACCCTGGGAGGCGGCCAAGGACCCGGCGCGCCTGGACTCGGTGCGCCTCACCTGCACCCAGGGGCTCAACCTGTTCCGCGTCCTCATGACCTATCTGCAGCCGGTGCTGCCGGTGACGGCGGAGAAGGCCTGCGCCTTCCTGGGCCTGCCCGACCTCACCTGGCACGGCCTCGAGGAACCCCTGCTCGATCATCCCATCGAACGGTTCAAGCCCCTCATGACGCGCGTCGACAAGGACAAGGTCGCCGCCCTGCAGGCGGCCGCCCGCGCCGAGGCGGACGAACGCCAGGCCGCCGCCCGGCCGGCGCCGGAGAAGAAGGGGATCGAGCCCATCGCCCCCACCATCGACTACGAAGACTTCGCCCGCGTGGACCTGCGCATCGCCCGCATCGTCGAGGCCGCGGAGGTGGAGGGGGCGGACAAGCTCCTGCGCCTGACCCTGGACCTGGGAGGCGAGACGCGCCAGGTCTTCGCGGGCATCAAGAAGGCCTACCGGCCGGAGGAGCTGGAGGGACGGCTGACGGTCATGGTCGCCAACCTCAAGCCACGCAAGATGCGCTTCGGCGTCTCCGAGGGCATGGTGCTGGCCGCCGGCCCGGGGGGCGAAGACCTGTGGCTGTTGTCCCCCGACCCGGGGGCGGCGCCGGGGATGCGGGTCAAATGACCCACAC
>WFVN01000177.1 GCA_015491615.1 Gammaproteobacteria bacterium | reverse complement strand
GGCCCTGGGCGGTGGGGGCGTGGCGTCGCTGGTCGGCGGGGCGGCTGGCCTGGACCCGGGCCGGTGGCGGCGTGGCCCTGTGGTGGCGCACGCAGCGGCCGTCTTGGACTTTGGATCTGTGGTCCTACGGTCCTGGCTACGCCAACCCCTACGCCGGCGGTCCCACTGCCCGCCCCTGGTCGCCCCGCCGCGATCAGCGGGCCCTGCGCCTGGTGCGCCCGGGTGGGCACGGCCTGTACCGACCGCGCCTCGCCTTCGCCGCTTGGCAGGCCGATGAGGCCGCCTTCCTGGCCCTGTCCGCGCGTTGGAGGGGGGCACTGGAGGAGCTGCGCCTCGCCGGGGAAACCTTGGCGGAGGCAGGCCGGCGGGCCCGTTTCGATTGGATGCGGCAAGGGCGCGCGTGGGGATGGCGCTGGCGGGCGACGGGGTCGGTAACGGGCCAGTGGGCGCGCGGCGGGGTGGGGCGGCGCCTGCGCCTGTCCCTCGCCGTGAGTCGTTTCGCCTGGAGAGGGCGCCTCTCCTTGCGTGCCGTGGGTTACCGGCGGGACGCCCTCGGGCGGCGTTGGCTGTCGGTGGGAGACGGTGATCGCCTCGCCCTCGACTGGCGTGGCCGGTGGCTGCGCCTGGGGGTGTGGGCGGCCCCGGCCGGGGCCGCCCTGCGTCTCGGCTGGTCGCTTCAGAACAGATCGAAGCCGTAGCGCACGCCGATGCTGGTGTTGATACCGTTGTAGACGGCGTTGGTGGCTCCCAAGGTGTAGCCCGATTCCATGGTCAACTTCAGGTCGCGGGAGAGGGGCGTCTCCAGATCGGCGCTGATGAACAGGTTGATGGGCATCCCGGAGATGGCGACGAAGTCCACCCCGGCGTAGAAATACGGGCTGTGGGCGAGGCTGTGCATGACCCCGGTGGCCAGATAGGGGCTGCCGCCGTTGTAGCCGCCACGCAGTCGGTAGGCGATGTTGACGTTGCTCTGGGAATGCTTGGTATAGGTGAGCAACAGGAGCTTCTTGCCGAGGTCGCCATTGACGTTGGTGAGGCTCTGTTGCAGAGCGAGGCTGTCCTTCTTGGGCGAGGCCACCTCGCTGATGGGGTCGCCCTCGCGGATGGTGAAGCGGGCCAGGTCGTAACTGGGGGAGAGTTCCAGCTCGCCGGTGGCGTAGTCGTCGAACACCTCGTCGATCTTGATGAAACCCACCGGGATGCGGAAGGCGTCTTCGTCGTTGATGGGCTTGATGTCCTTGTAAACGGCGTAGTACGACCCCTCCTCGACGCCGTAGTCCTTGCCGATGTTGATGGCCATCTGGTTCTCCAGCACCGACAGGATGCGCGGCTCGTAGGCCGCTTGGCGGCTGGGCATGGGCTTCACGTAGTCGCCGGGGCGGATGGACAGGGCCCCCACCAGGATTTCGGCGGTGGCGTACACGCCGGTGACGCGGCTGACGCGCACGATGCCGGTGGTGCGTTCCAGGCGCCCGAAGGAGTTGCCGTCGTCGTCGGTGATCTCGTCCTGCTCGCGGTAGATCTTGTACAACATCCCCGGGCGGGTGCCGGCGCTCTCGCCCAGGTCGAAATAGACCAGTCGCTTCTCTTTCTTGATGACCTTGCCCAGCTCCAGGAAGTGGCTCTTCAGGGCCAGGGGCAGCTCGTACTCCATCTTGGCCATCAGGGACTTGATGTTGCGCGCCTTGTAGGTCTTGGCGATGCGTACGTTGCGCAGGCGTTTGCCGCTCTCGTACAAATCCAGGCTCATGTGCACCCGCTTTTTCTTGTCGTCGAACACCAAGCGTAGATCGGCCACCCAGGGGATTCGCTCGGCGGCGGCCCGGTCCAGGAGGGAAGTGACGTCCTTGAGGTTAGCGGCGGGCAGGGGGTGGACCGCCTTCACCTGGAATTTCTGCAGGCTGTCCAGGGCCTTGCGGGCGACCTCGCCCAGTTGGCCGGCGTACACCGCCTTGCCGCCCTGCACGTGGGCATAGAGGACGATGTCCTGGGGCGCGGCCCAGGCAATGCCCAGCCACAGACACATCAAGGCGAGGAGGGATAGGCGGTTTCTCTGCTGCATGGCGGTTTCCCTTCTGAGTTCGCTGCGTCCTGTTCGGCAGGCGCAGAGCACACCTTGAGCCGTTTTCTGGCGAGGGGGCGAGGGGCGGTGGTAGACTGCGCGTTTTGGTCGTCGCCGCCTGAAAGATTAGGGGGTGGGGGGAGCCTTGCTGGAAGTGAACGATCTCACCTGTTTCCGCGGAGACCGGCGCCTGTTCGCCGGCCTCGATTTCACCGTGGAGACGGGTCAAGTCTTGCACGTCTCCGGTCCCAACGGCGCCGGCAAGACCACCCTGCTGCGCATCCTCTGCGGTCTCACCCAGCCCGAGTCGGGGGAGGTGCGTTGGCGTGGCCAGTCCATCGGCGAGTTGAAAGAAGAATATGCCCGCGAGGTCCTTTATCTGGGGCACTTGAACGGTCTCAAAGTCGAACTTACGCCGGTGGAGAACCTCATGGCCTGGGCGGCACTGCACGGGTTCGAGCTGGGCGAGGAGGCCATCCTCGATGCCCTCGCGGCGATGGCCCTCAAGGGCATCGACGACCTACCGGTGAAGGTCCTCTCGCAAGGCCAGAAGCGGCGCGTGGCCCTCGCCCGCTTATTGTTGGGACGCCAGCCCCTGTGGATCCTGGACGAGCCCTTCGTGGCCCTCGATCGGCATGCCGTCGGGGTCCTGGAAGGGGCTATCGAAGCGCACCTCGACGGAGGTGGGTTGGTGGTGCTCACCACCCATCAGGCCTTTACCCTCGCGACGGGGCACCTATGCGAGTTGGCCCTCGGAGGGTGACGAGCATGTGGGTAGCCTTCAAGTGGGTGCTCAAGCGGGATTTGATGCTGGCCGTGCGCGGGCGCAGCGAGGTCTTGACCACCCTCATGTTTTTCATCATCGTAGTCAGCCTTTTTCCACTCGGGGTCGGCCCAGAGCGGGAGACCCTGGCGGAGATCGCTTCGGGGGTAGTGTGGGTGGCGGCTCTGTTGGCCTCCATGCTTTCCCTCGGACGCTTGTTCTCCAGCGACTACGAGGACGGCGCTTTGGAACAGCTCGTGTTGGCCGCCCATCCCCTGCCGGTGCTGGTGTTGGGCAAGATCATCGCCCATTGGCTGGTTTCCGGTCTGCCCCTGGTGCTCCTCTCCCCGGTGTTGGGCCTGCAATTGGGTCTGGACGGCGAGACCCTGGCAGTGCTCATTTTCAGTCTCCTCTTGGGGACCCCGGTGCTCAGTCTCATCGGCGCGGTGGGAGCCGGGCTCACCCTCGGCCTGCGCGGCGGCGGGGTATTGCTGTCCCTCCTCGTCCTGCCCCTTTACATCCCCGTGTTGGTGTTCGGCGCCGGAGCGGTGGAGGCGGTGCGTGCCGGGCTCGAGGCTCAGGCGCACCTGTCCCTGCTGGGGGCTTTCCTGGTCCTCTCCGTCATGCTCGCGCCCTGGGCCGCCGCGAGCGCCCTGCGTATCTCTCTGGATTGACCCATGCGATTGTTCAGCAAGGATTTCTGGTTCCAGTACGCTTCGCCCAAGACCTTCTACCCCCTGGCCGGCAAGCTCATCCCCTGGTTCGCCGGCGCCGCCGTGATCCTCACCCTGGTAGGGTTGTATATCGGTTTTTTCGTCGCTCCGGTGGATTATCAGCAAGGCAACTCCTACCGCGTCATGTTCATCCATGTGCCGGCGGCATGGATGTCCATGCTCATCTACGTGGTCATGTGCGCCTACGCGGCCCTCGGATTGGTGCTCAACACCCGCCTCTCCGATATGATGGCCGCTGCCCTCGCGCCGACGGGGGCGATGTTCACTTTCGTCACTCTCTGGACCGGCGCCCTCTGGGGGCGACCTACCTGGGGTACCTACTGGGTTTGGGACGCGCGCCTCACTTCGGAGTTGATCCTGTTGTTTCTCTATCTGGGTTACATGGCCTTGCGTTCGGCCATCGACGACCCGCGCCGGGCCAGCCGTGCCAGCGGCTTGCTGGCGCTGGTGGGGGTGATCAACGTGCCCATCATCTATTTTTCGGTGCAGTGGTGGAACACCCTGCACCAAGGGGCCTCGGTGAGTCTCACCAGCGCCCCCACCATGGCCGCCACCATGTTTGCGGCGATGATCGTCATGACCTTCGCCTTCTGGGCCTATGCCATCGCCGTCGCCCTATACCGGGTACGGCTCATCATCCTGGAGCGGGAACGCCACGCCCGCTGGGTAGTCGAATTGGCGGAGCAGGAACGATGAACTGGTCGAGTTGGTCAGAATTCTTCGCCATGGGTGGCCACGCCCCGTACGTATGGGGCAGCTACGGTGTCACCTTCCTGCTCATGGCCATCGAGGTGTTCCTGTTGAGGCGCCGGCGGCATGCGGTGATGCGGCGCATCCGCCGGTTGGTACGCATGCAACGAGAGACGAACGAATGAAAAAGCGGCACAAGCGAATGATCTTGTTGGGCGCCGGCCTGGCCGGGGTGTCCTTAGTGGCGACCCTGGTCTTCCAGGCCTTCAGCAGCAACATGTTGTTTTTCTACAGTCCGAGTGACATCAAGGCGCAAACAGTACCGATCGATCGTAGTTTTCGCCTCGGCGGACTGGTGGAAGAAGGGTCTCTCAAACGCGAGGACGACGGCCTCACCGTCCATTTCGTGATCACGGACAACGCCGAACGCATCCCGGTGATGTACACGGGGATCCTCCCCGATTTATTCCGTGAGGGTCAGGGCGTGGTGGCGCGAGGCAAGCTCGGCGCCGACGGGCGCTTCGTGGCCGATGAGGTGCTTGCCAAACACGACGAGAATTACATGCCGCCGGAGGTAGCCGAGGCTCTCGCGAAAGCCAAGAAACAGCAAGAAGGCGCGGCCATGGGCACGCCCGAGGAGGTGGCTCCGTGATTCCCGAAATCGGTCATTTCGCCCTCATCGTCGCTCTCGGCCTCGCCGTGGTGCAATTCGTCCTCCCCCTCATCGGTGCCCACAAGGGTATCGCTCCGCTGATGGCGGTGGCACGGCCGGCGGCGCAAGGGCAGTTCGTGTTCGTCGGCATCGCTTTCGCTGCTCTGGTGTATGCCTTCGTCACCGATGATTTCTCCGTCTACGCCGCTGCCACCTATTCCAATTCCCACCTGCCTATGCTTTACAAGGTTTCCGGCGTATGGGGGGGGCACGAGGGATCACTGCTGTTGTGGATCTTCATGCTCGCTTTGTGGGGGCTGGCGGTGAGCGTGTTCAGTCGCCGCCTTCCCGAAGAGATGACCGCCCGCGTGTTGGGCGTGCTGGGGTTCGTGTCCATCGGTTTTCTGCTCTTCATTCTCCTCACTTCCAACCCCTTCGAAAGGTTGCTACCGCCGCCCGCCGACGGCCGCGACCTCAATCCGCTCCTCCAGGACCCGGGGCTGGCATTCCATCCCCCCATGCTCTACATGGGCTACGTGGGCTTCTCGGTGGTCTTCGCTTTCGCCATTGCCGCCCTCCTGTCGGGGCGCCTGGACGCCACCTGGGCGCGCTGGTCACGACCGTGGACCACCATCGCCTGGGGTTTTCTCACCTTGGGTATCGCCCTGGGTAGTTGGTGGGCCTATTACGAACTGGGTTGGGGCGGCTGGTGGTTCTGGGATCCGGTGGAGAACGCCTCGTTCATGCCCTGGTTGGTGGGTACTGCCCTCATCCATTCCCTGGCGGTGACCGAGAAGCGGGGCACGTTCAAGAACTGGACCGTGCTCCTGGCTATTCTTACCTTCTCCCTGTGTCTGTTGGGGACCTTCCTGGTCCGCTCCGGGGTGCTCACTTCGGTACACGCCTTCGCCACCGACCCGGAACGTGGTTTGTTCATTCTCATCTTCCTGGTCGTCGTCACCGGCAGTTCCTTGCTGCTTTATGCGTGGCGGGCGCCCAAGGTGGGTGTGGGTGGCAAGTTCGATCTCGTCTCGCGCGAGTCCATGCTGTTGGCCAACAACGTGCTGTTGCTAGTGGCGACGGGTGCGGTGTTGCTGGGGACCCTCTATCCGTTGGTGCTGGACGCCTTGGGCATGGGCAAGATCTCCGTCGGCCCGCCCTATTTCGACAATGTCTTCGTGCCTCTCATGGCGCCGGCCATTTTCCTCATGGGGGTCGGCCCCATCGCTCGTTGGAAAAAAGCTGAGCTGCCCGATCTGGTCACGCGCCTGAAGTGGGCTTTCTTCGTCTCCGTGGCCTCGGCGGTGCTCTTCCCGGTAGTCATGGGGCGCTGGTCGTTCATGATCGCCCTGGGCGTGTTCCTGGCGGTGTGGGTCGTCGCGTCCATCGTCGCCAGCATCCTGCGACGTCTGCGTCAGCGGCAGAAAGCGGGGGCCGGGGGGTTGTCCGGTTCGCGTAGCTACTATGGCATGCAGCTCGCCCATCTGGGGGTGGCGGTATTCATCATCGGCGTCACCTTCGTCAATGGTTACGAGGAGGAGCGTGATCTGCGCATGGGCGTGGGCGATACCGCCGAGGTGGGGGGGTACCATTTCACCTTCAACGGGGTGGTGGGAGGTCAAGGGCCCAATTACGACTACCAACGAGGTCGTATTGAAGTTTCGAAGGACGGCCGGCCGGTGACGGTCCTCTATCCGGAAAAACGGCATTACTGGGTGACGCAGATGCCGATGACCGAGGCGGCCATCGACAGCGGCTTCTTCGGAGACCTCTATGCCTCTCTGGGTGAGCCGGTGGGTGGTGGTGCCTGGAGCGTGCGTCTCTATTACAAACCGTTTGTGAACTGGATCTGGGGAGGCTGCTTGCTCATGGCCCTCGGTGGTTTGTTGGCGGTGTCCGATCGGCGCTATCGCATCAAAGTGAAAGAAAAAGAAGCCGTCAAAGCGCAGGTCGGAGTCGGGGAGGTGGCGGCGTCATGATGCGATTCATGTTGCCTGTGGGCGTCTTCGCCCTCCTGGTCGCGTTTCTGTGGGTGGGGTTGGGGCTCAATCCACGCGAGCTGCCCTCTCCTCTCATCGGTAAACCGGCGCCGGCCTTCGAACGGCCCACTCTGGCGGATCCTAGCCGTACCCTGTCCACCGAGGACATGAAAGGCCAGGTGTGGCTCCTTAATGTGTGGGCCTCTTGGTGTGCCGCCTGTCGTGTGGAACATCCCTTGTTCGTGGAATTGGAACGCCTCGGAGTGGTCCCTATCGTGGGGCTCAATTACAAGGATCGGCGCGAGGACGCCATCGCCTGGTTGCAGCAGTTCGGCAATCCTTACGCGGTGGTGGTCACCGACGAGGACGGTAAGGTGGGTATCGACTATGGGGTCTACGGGGTGCCGGAGACCTATCTCATCGACCGTGACGGCATCGTCCGTTTCAAACAAGTGGGCCCGGTCAGTCGTGAGGTGCTGCAGGGCGAGATCTTGCCTCTGATCGAGGAGCTGAAAGGATGAAACGTCTGTTGGCCGTGTTGCTGGGTGTGTCGCTTTTGTTACCCCTTCTCTCGTTGGCAGTGCAGTCCGAGTTCGACCTGGATCCGGAACAGGAGGACCGTTTCCGCGAGCTCACCAAGGAGTTGCGCTGTCCCAAGTGTCAAAATCAGTCCATTTTCGATTCTGAAGCCGGAGTGGCCGGTGACCTGCGCCGGGAGATCATCCAGCAGATCCGGGAAGGCAAGTCCAACGAAGAGATCGTCGAGTACATGGTGGCGCGCTATGGCGATTTCGTGCGTTATCGGCCGGTCTTCGACGGCCGAACCGCGTTGCTGTGGGTCGGGCCGTTCATTCTCATGATCGTGGGTGTGGGGGTGTTGGTATGGCAGATCCGTAAACGTCGGCGCCTGGCCGATGCCGCCGGTCTGGACGAGACCCATCGGGCGCGCGTGCGGGCCCTGTTGAAAGAATCCGAGGAGGGACGCCTGTGACGACTTTCTGGATCATCGCCGGTGGGCTGCTGGTCTTCGCTGTGGCCCTGCTCGTGTTTCCCATGTGGCGCGCCAAAGACAAGGTGGCCGAGGGATTGCGCCGGCGGGACATCAACATCGAAGTCTATCGTAGCCAGCTCAAGGAACTGCAACGGGACCTGGACAATGGAATCATCGATGCGGAGCAGTTCGAGCAGGCCAAGGCCGACCTGGAACGGGGCATGGCCGAAGACGTGCTCCTCGCCGAGGAAGATGGCCCTCGACGGGTGGGGCGGGGGCCGTTGATCGCCGCTACCGCTGCCGTGTTGGTGATCATCCCCGCCGTTTCCGTGGGGCTCTATCAGGAGTTGGGCGGTGGTCTCGCAGCCATCGACCCCGAGAAGGTTCCGCCGCCGGTGGCTGCCGACGAGCACCAGGAAGTGGATATCGAGGCCATGGTGGCACAGTTGGCCGAACGCATGAAGAACAACCCGGACGATATCGAAGGCTGGTTCATGCTCGGTCGTTCCTACCAGTTCCTCAATCGTTACCAGGAGGCCAAAGAAGCTTATGATCGGGTGCTCGCCCTCGGCGGCGAGAGCAGTCCCGATTTTCTGGCCACCTACGCCGACGTGCTGGCGATGCTCAACGATAGACACATCGGCGAGGACAGCATGCGCTACATCCAACAGGCCTTGGCGATCGATCCCAACCACGTCAAGGCTTTGTGGTTGGCGGGGACCGCCGGCTTCCAACGAGGTGACTACGAGACGACCCTGAAGTACTGGGAGCGTCTCGTGCAGGTATTGCCACCTGGTTCTGAAGACGCTCGCACCATTCTTTCCAATGTCAATGCCTTGCGGGCACAGCTCGGTATGGACCCCATGAGCGGTCCCATCGCCGCCGCCAAGGCGCAAGTGAGTGGGGTGGTGGAGATCGCTCCCGATCTGCGCGACCGTGTCTCTCCGGAAGATACGGTCTTCATTTTTGCCCGCGCCGTGGATGGACCGCGTATGCCGTTGGCGATCATGCGGGTGCAGGTGAAGGATCTGCCCATGCACTTCACCCTGGACGACAGCCGGGCCATGAGTCCGATGGCCAATCTGTCCGCCTTCCCCGAAGTGGTGGTCGGAGCGCGGGTCTCCAAGAGTGGTGAGGCCATGCCCCGGCCGGGTGATCTGGAAGGGCTTTCCGATACCGTGCGGGTGGCCGATGCGGGCGAAGTACGGATCGTCATTGATCGTGTCATCCAATGAATGAGCGATGTGGGGCATGGCCCGGGAAAAGGGCGCCTGCGGGCGCCTTTTTCGTCTCCGTCATTGACGTTGGCGGACGAGCGTTTTACGTTTGTTAAACGCTCAACTGAGCTTCCAATCGTCCGCTAAATGAGGAATCCACCATGCCAAAGGCCATGAAACCTGAAAATACCATCCGCCGAGTCCATGCCGCCCGTGAACGCGCCATGCGCACCGCCATGCGGCGCAAAGAGGAGTATCTGGGGGCGCGTGTCCCCCGGGCGCTCAAGGAGCGCGTCATCGCCCGTGCGGCGGAGGAGGGAATTCCTGTGTCCTTGCTTATTCGCCAAGTATTGGAAGAGGCCTTCCCTGAGTCGGGAGCATCTGTCGCGCCACCGGCTGATGCGTCTGCCGGCCCGGTGCTCGCCTGGCAGGCGGTGGAATTGGCGGCGAAGGGAGAGTGTATCCGCTGTGGAACGGGACACCCCGTCGGCACGCAGATGTGGTATGGCCTCGGGGGCGAACCATCACCCTATCTGGTATGCGACGGATGCAAAGAGGCCTTGACCGCACCCGTACGCTGATCGCCCTCGTGGTGTTCCTGGCGTCTCCAGTCGCTTGGGCGCAGGAGGGCGGAGGATCGCCCTTTCCCTTGCCGCAGGAGGTGCCGATGGAAATCCCGGGGGACGATGTCGCGTCGCCGCCGTCGGGGCCGGCGGCGGACATGCCCGATGTGGACGTCCCGGCCATGGACATCCCCCAAATACCGGACGTTCCTTTGGACATGCCCGATGGTCTTCCTCCTCTGCCAGCCGATGCCGGTGCCGAGGTGCCCGGCATCAACCTTGGCAAGATGGGAGGCAAGCGCCGCTGGTTGGAAATCGGGGGCTACCTCAAGAACGAAACCGCCTATCGTTTCGACGAGCCACGTATCTTTACCAAGATCCGCAACATCTTTTCCTTGAACTTACAGCTCAATCTGGGACGGCGGGCGCGTCTCTACGCCAACGGTTGGATCTACTACGACAGTGCCTACGATCTCTTCGACTACGACACCATTGCCGCCCGTGATCGGCGGGACGAAAAAGAGCCCTTGGTCTTCCTCGAGGATCTGCCGCAAGAGAAGGATTCCGAAGTGGCGGATCTGCGAGAGTTCTATCTGGATCTGTACCTGCCGGGGATGGACATCCGCCTGGGGCGTCAGTTCGTCATCTGGGGTGTACTGGAGGGGATCCGGGTGGTGGACGAAATCAATCCCATGGACTTCCGGGAACTGATCCTCCCCGAACTGTTGGACTACCGTATCCCCTTGTGGACGGCGAAGGTGGACGTCTATCGCGGTGACAACACCTTCGAGTTCTTGTGGATTCCCGATCTGCGTTTCCACAAGTCCGCCCCACGGGGGTCCGAGTGGGAACTGTTCCAGACCCTACCGACCACCACCTATCCCAGATCGTTCGATTTTCGTTTCTCCGAAGTCGGCGTGCGTTGGACCCGCCCCTTCCTCGGTGCCGAGGTGGGATTGTCATATTTCTATACTTGGGACGACTTTCCTACCACTTTCCGTGTTATTTCCACCGACGACGTCAGCAGCCCCGAGCCGGTGACCGAACTGCCCATCTGGCCCACCTATACGCGCATCGGCATGTATGGCCTCACTTTCACGCGCGAGATCGGTGGCAACATTCTCAAGGGGGAAGTGGCCTATGTCACCGACAAATATTTCGCCATCACCAACGTGGATGAAGATGGTGACGGCTACATCGATAACGACGGGGAACTTCAGCGTGACCATATCCGCTGGGGTATCGGCTACGATTTTTCCTGGGGTGGGGCCGACTTTTCCCCCGCTTTTACCCAGTGGATCATCCTCGACTACACGCCCCTGATCCTCCAGGACCAGTACGACAGTGCTTTCAACTTATTTATCCGCAAGCCCCTGCGCAAGCGCGCGGCGGTGTTCTCCCTCTTGTTCATCCAGCTCGTCAATTTCAATGAGACCTACATCAAACCCAAGATGACTTTCGACCTGGGGAGCCGCTTCCAGGTGACGGCGGGAGCGGACATCTTCTATGGGCTGAAGACCCAGTTCGGGCGCGCTTTCGACCCCAACGCCCCGGGCAACCTCATCGATGTGGAGCAGCGTGCCCGATTCCTGGGGAATTTCCGGGACAATCGACGCGTGTTCGTGGAATTCAAATTCTCTTTTTGACGATAACGAGAAGGAACGATGGCGATGTTGAAAAAGCTATACGGACTTGGCGTGAATCATCCATGGACGACTCTGCTGGGGGTGTGCGCCCTCACCCTGGTCTTCGCCCTGGGGTTGCCGCGGCTCCAGTGGGAGACCGACGCGCGCGTGTACTTCCCCAAAAACCACCCGGCCATCGAGTACGACGAGAAGGTGGACGAGTGGTTCGGTATCAAGGACGCCATCGTCATCGCCGTAGTGAACGAGAAGGACACTGTCTTCAACGCCGAGACCCTGGCGCGCATCAAACGCATCACCGACAAGATCGCCGCCCTGCCCATGGTGGAGTCCACCCGTCCCATCGACGTGGCTTCCCTCGCCACCGCCACCTATTTTTTCGGCACCGAGACGGAGATCGGCTCCCGTCCCCTCATGCCGGAGGTACCCACCACCCCCGAGGCCATCGCCACCCTCAAGAAACGGGTGTACGACAACGCCGACCTGTTCGTGGGCAACCTGGTCTCCGCCGACGGCACTGCCGCCATGATCCGCGCCAAGATCAAGGAAGGCATCGCCAACCGCTACCAGGCCTATTTCGCCATCAAAGGCATCATCGGCGCCGAGACGGGCGAGGGCGGGTCCTGGTGGCCGGGTGGCGCCGGTGATTGGCAGAAATGGTCGCAAAAGGCCGGCGCAGGTTCGGAACAGGCCGATCAGGGCGAGGGCCCGAGCCGATCCGGTGCGGAGAATTGGCCGGACGGTGGGACCGGTACAGAGGTGGGCGGTTGGTCTCAGTGGCAAGGTGGGTGGCAGGATGAGACGACCTCCAGCCCTGGGGATGTTCCTGCGGAGCAGGGCGCCGGCGCTTCGTTGGGGCAGGACGATTGGCGACGGTGGCAGGGGGGGACCTCGTCCCAGGACGGCTCCGACGAGCCCGCCCTGGCGACGAAGACGGGGAACACTGGCGGCGATTGGCAGAAGTGGCAGCAGGGGGACCAGGCTGCGCCGACCGCTACCGGTCCCATCGAGGACCGTTTCTATCTCGCCGGTCGCCCGGTGGTGGAAGTGCAATCGGGACTGCTCGCCCTCGCCGACCTCAAGAAGATGGTGCCGGCGGTGTTGGCGGTCTTGGCCCTGGTCCTGGCCCTGGTCTTTCGTACCTGGCGTGGCGTACTCCTGCCCTTAGCAGTGATGAGCGCCGCCATCCTCTGGACCATGGGCCTCATGGCCTGGGTGGGGGTACCCATGTATACCATCTCCACCATGTTGCCGGTGATCCTGGTGGCGGTGGGCATCGCCGACGCGGTGCACATCCTCAGCCACTACGGCGACGCGGTGGTGCGCGACAACGAACGGCCCGCGCGGGAGATCGTCGCCGAGACCATGGAGCGCCTCGGCCCGCCCCTCATCACCACCTCGGTGACCACCGCCATCGGTTTCGCCGCCCTCCTGTTGGCAGAGATGCCCCCCTTCAAGGTCTTCGGCGTGTTCGCCATGGTGGGCATTCTTTTCTCCTGGCTGGTATCGGTGACTCTGGTGCCCGCCGTCCTCACCCTCCTGCGACCAAAGGTGGCCGGATATTACGAACGGCGCCGCACCCTGCGGGTGCACGGCGTCGGCTCCCGCCCGGCCCGCCACCTGGTGGCCTTGGGACGCGCTCTTGCTTCCCGCCCGGTTCTCGCCTGGGGCTTGGCCGGCCTGGTGTTGATAGGGGCGGTAGCGGGATCCACCCGCCTGCAGGTGGACTCCAGTTGGATGGAGGACTTCCCCAAGGATAGCGAGGTCTATCGCTCCAATGTCGTCCTCAACGAGAAATTCGACGGCACCACGTTTCTCAACGTGGTCGTCGAAGGGAGTGAACCCGGTGTCTTCAAGGATCCGGCCCTGCTCCGGCGCATGGAGGCTCTGCAGGTCTCGGTGGAACGGTTCCCCCAGGTGGGCGGCAGCCTCTCCCTGGTGGACTACCTGAAGAACATGAACAAGAACCTGCATGCCGGCGATCCGGCTTACGACCGCTTGCCGGAGACACGCGAGCTGGTGAGTGAATACCTGTTCCTGTTCTCCGTCTCCGGGCGTCCACAACTGCTCGACGAAGTGGTGGATTACGACTACCAGAAAGGTGTCGTGCGCATCGCTGTCAAGACTGACCATACTGCCCAACTACAGGAGGTTCTGGCGCACGTCCAGGCATTCGTCGAACGTGAGTTCGCAGCCCTGCCGGTGCGGGTCAACTACGCCGGCTCGGCCAACAACTCGGTGGTCTGGGCGCAGCTCCTCATCGACAGCCAGACCACTGCCATCGTCTTCTCCAAAGTGGCCATCTTTCTCATCGCCCTGCTCGTCTTCCGCCGCCTGCGCGACGGCATCGGCGTGGTGGTGCCGGTGGCCGCCGCCACCCTGGTGGTGGCCGGGGCCGCCGGTTTCCTGGGCATCCCCCTGGACGTCTCCACCGCCCTTGCCGCCGGTATCGCCATCGGTGTCGGCGTGGATTATGCCGTCCACTTCATCTACCGCTACTATCAGGTGCGCCGCGCCGAGGGCGCCACCAAGGCCCTGGACGAGACCCTCGCCGGGGTTGGCCGCTCCATCCTCGTCAATGCCGTCATTGTCGCCGTTGGTTTCCTGGTTTTGGCCCTGTCCCAGTTTCCACCGCATCAGAAGTTGGGCTATTTCGTCGCCGCTTACATGGCTCTGAGCTGCCTGGCGGCATTGATTCTGCTGCCCCTGGTCTATCTACGTGAGGACAAAGGCCCTACATGAAAGCGCTCCGGGGACTGTTGCTGCTGTGTCTCCTGGTCGCCTGTCCCCTGGCGGTCCAGGCGGCGCCGCGCCCCGGCTCGTGGACTTTCAGCCCCGTCTTCGGCATCAGCCAGCCGCAGCTCACCACCCTGCGCCAGGGGGTCTTTCTAGCTCCTTTCCGCGGGCGTGCGCAAATCACTACCGCTCTTCCCGAAGACGTGCAGGGAGAGGCCACCTATCCGGAGGTGGACTTCGTCTTCTACAATCCCTTGCCCGACTTCAGCATGGGGCCCGAGGCGGGACTGGAATTCCGCCGCTACGTCAATCCGCGCCACGACTTCGTCCTCGGCATGGCCTCCTGGGAGGTGAGCTCCAAGTCGGCCATTCAAGTGGTGTTCCCCATCCAGGGCGCTCCCGACAATCTGGCCGACTATGAACGCCGAGGTAGTTTTTCCTACACCCAGTACTATTTGGGTTGGCGTAGTTACCTGCGCAAGCGCCCCAAGCTAAGCAACCTCTATCTGGGACTCACCCTGCACGAAATCTTCGACGTGGACTACAAGGAGGAGCATGTCTTCTCCTTTCTGTCCGGCCCGCCGGCGGGCTTTCGTCGCATTGCCGTATACCGTTCCCAGACCACGGGCATCCTCGCCCTGCAGGCGGGGGTGGGATTGGAGATCAATTTCAATGACCGTATCGCCTTGGCGCTGGAGTCGGCCTACTACAAGTCCCTGCGCCGGGCGCCCATGAAGGGCCTTTCGGGGCGCTACGACTTCAACGACGGCGACCGTATCACCAGTGGTCTTGACCCCTTGGGTGTCAATCGCCAAAACGGTCAGACGTACTACCTGGATTCCGATGGCGAGACCACTCGGCCGTTCCTGCTCGAATTCAACGGCTGGAAGGTCGTGGCCAAGATCAGTATCGAGTTCTGACCATGGTTCGGCGCCGCGCCATTTTCCCTGTCTGTTGTCTCCTCCTCGCCTTGGCGGCCCCGCCCGCCTGGGGCCAAAACGCCGAAGACCTCCTTTCCCAGGCCATCGTCGCCCTGCGCAAAGGTCAGTTGGACGAAGCGGAGCGGGACCTCAAGTCGGTGTTGGTGATCGACCCGGAGAACGCTGAGGCGTACTACCGCCTGGGGCTTTTGTACGTGCAGCGGCGCAAGGTCGATCAGGCCATCGAATATTTCAAGAAAAGCTCCAAGCTGGCCCCCACCAACATCCGCATTGGACTCAAACTGGCCGAGCTGTACGAGACCCTGGGTCGCTATGCTGAAGCACAGACGGAATACAAACGCCTGTTGGCCGTCGGGAAGAAGGACCGGCGCATGAAACGGGTGGAAAAGCGTTTGGCCATCTCCACTGGTCGCGAACTGGCCAAAAATGGAGAATTGAATGCCGCCCTGCTGGTCTTCAACGGGCTGTTGTCCGAATTCGGAGACGACCCGGAAGTGCTGTTCAACGTCGCTTCCACCTACGTCCTGTTGAACCGTGTGCAGGAGGCCAAGCAGACCTTCCAACGGCTCCTGAAGCACCAGCCCAAGAACCTCCTGGCACATTTCAACCTGGCCAACATCTATGAACGAGAAGGCGATCTCGATAAGGCCATCGAGCACTTGGAAACCATCGATCGCTTGAACGCGAAAAACCGTATCACCGTAGTGGCGCGTGAACGCCTGGGCATCCTCCGGGGGCGGCGGCTCATGGCGCAAGGGCGTTTCCGCGCTGCGGTAGAAGCGTTCCGCGAGGTGGTGGAAGCGAACCCCAAGAGCCAGGAAGGATGGTTCAATTTAGGGGTCGCCCATTTACAGATGGGTGACCATGAAGAGGGCGAGGCGGCGCTCGGAAAGGTTCTGGATCTGGATCCCGACAACTTCTCGGCACGCCTCAACCTGGCCAATTTCTACCTCACCGTGGGACGGGTGAACGAGGCCATCGAGCAGTTGCGTTACGTCATCGAACACGACCAGCGGGGGCGCTACCGCAAAGTGGCCACGGCGCGCCTCAACGACGTCCATACCGCCCTGGCGGATCAAAAATTACGCGCCGGCCAGGTGGAGGAGGGGCTCCGTGAATACGAGAAGGCCCTGGCCATCTTTCCCGGTAACGTCAAGGCCCTGTTCAACAAGGGGGTCATCCTGGCGCAGCAGAAAAAGTTGGACGAGGCCGCCGAGGCCTTCCGCAAAGTCATCCAGCTCGATCCCAAAAACTTGCGCGCTTACCTCAATCTCGCCTACATCCATGAACAGAAGAACGAACTCACCCTGGCCTCGCGGCAGTACGAGAAGATCCTCGAGATCGGTGGCGATGCCCCCGAGGTGGGTGTCGCCCGTCAGAAATGGCGCATCACCAAGGCCAAGGGGCTTTGGCTGGACCAGCGCCTCAACGCTGCCCGCAAGGAGCTGGAAGAAATCCTTGTGGAAGATCCGGACAACCTAGAGGCCAGCTTCTACTACGGCTTGGTGACCTCCAGCCTGGGCGACCTGCGTGAGGCGGCACGCGCCTATCAGCGGGTCCTGCAGAAGCGTCCCGACAACCACCGTATGCGCATGTTGTTGGGGCAGGTGTACCAGCAACTGGAACTGGAGGAGCTGGCCGCCGGCGAGTACCGCACCATCGTTTTCGGCGCCAAGGACCCGAAGATCGTCGAGGAGGCTGAGCAGCGCCTGGCGGAGGTGGAGAAGAGCCTGAGCGGATTTTCCAATAATTTGAGCTACGTCATGGCCTTCGACAGCAACATCAATTTCAATGACAAGGATCCTGCCCAAGAGCTGCGCTCGGATTTGAGTTTCAACTTCATGTACCGGTACAAGATGAGCGAGCGTTGGCGCCTCAGTCTCACCGCCAGCCCACGCTATTCCACCTACCACCTGGGCCAGTTCGACTATTACAACTCCAGTTATCGTTTCAATCTCATCTACGGCCAGGCGGACCGCAAGTGGAACCTGGGGTTGAGCCGCGCGGAGCTGTCCAACCTCCTCACCGAGGTGGACGTGAGCCACACCGAAACCCTCACCATCGAGCGCAGCGCGCGCCGCTACCTGCCCGCTTTGTTCGGCCTCAATCCTCGCCCGGAGGAGGACGCTAAGGTGCCTACCGCCCTCGTCCTGCGCCTGTCCACTCAGTATCTCTCCTCCCTTGGCAACGCCGGCCTCGAAACCCTCACCCCGACCCTCACCACCAGTATCTCTCAGGGGCTGAAAGGGGGCTTCACCCTCACCCTGGGAGCAGGGGTGTCGGCGCGGCGCAACTTGGTGCAACGGCAGAATTTCCGCACCATCACCCTTACCGATCCCCTCACCGGACAGGAGTCCACGGTGAGGCTGCTCACCTTCGATTCCATGGACTACGAGTACAACAGTTTCCTGTTGAATGCCTCGGCCCTGAAGACCTTGTCGCCGGGGCTGAGCCTCAACGTGGGCACGCAGGCCAGCTACTACGCTTACATCAACGTGGATTCGGGCTCCTGGCTCAACGGTGGCAACGAGAAACGCAACAACCTCAATCTGACCCTGTTCGGGCGCCTGTCCTACCAGTTCTACAAGGATCTGCAGTTCTACGTGGCCGGTAACGCGCAGAAGAACTTCTCCTCCCTGCCGGTGGCCGACGCCACCCAGCAGACGGTGGAGGACTCGGTGCGCAACTTTCAGAGCACGGCCCTGGGCAACTACACTCGCTTCACCGTCACCGCGGGCCTGCAGATGAGTTTTTGAGGCTCAATCGTTGAGGCGGTTGAAGGCCGATGCCGCCCAGGCCGTGGCCAACAGGGCGAAGGCACCCAGCACCAGGAAATCCAGCCACAGCTCGCCTCCGTTGCTGCTGGGGACGAGCAAGGCGCGGATCCCAGCGACGGCGTATTCGATGGGATTGATACGGCTCAGCCAGTGGATCCAGTCGGGCATCATGGCCGCCGGCACCAGGGCCGAGGAGAAGAACATCAAAGGCAGGGTCATCATGTTGCCCATCACCACCAGGGGCTCTTCCCGTTGCAACAGCATGGCCAAACCGTTGGAGAGGCTGGCGAAACCCACGCCCAGCAACAGGATGAGGGCGAAGGCTCCGGCCATGTGCGCGGGTGAGGCGCTCACTTGGGCCCCGTACAGCCAACCGGCGACGAGCACCAGGAGGCATTGCACCAGCACCTGTACCGCGGAATGGAGGACGCGCGAGAGGACGATGGCGGTGCGCGAGACGGGGGAGACCAGCATCTTGTCCACCACCCCCGAGTCGATCTCTCGTAGCAGACTCACCCCCGACCAGGAAGACCCGAACAGGACCGTCATCACCAGCACCCCGGGCAGCAGGAAATCGATGTAGCTGGGGGTGGGGAAGCCGGGCAGGCGGGCGAAAGAGGAGAACAGGGCGCCGAAGATGAACAGCCATAACAGGGGCTGAACGAGGCCGAACAGGGACCACAGGGGCATGCGCAGATTGATGCGCAAGTATTTCTGAAACAGGTGCCAGGTATCCATCCACATCGCGCTCACCCCTTGTCTCCCTCGTCTTTCCGTCGCCCGTCGCGGGGCCATTGCCCGCCTTGCTTTTCCGCCGGCCAGTCGTCGGCGGAGGATGATTCGTTGTCGTTCCCATCGTGCCGCCCGCGGCGCCAGTCGGTCGTCTCGGCCTGCTCGGCGCGCTCCCGTCCTTTTGGAAGGGGGGCTCCGTCGCCCTCGGAGCGCGGCCATTCACCGCCCTGGAGCCCGGCTTTCTGCAGGGTGTCGCCACCCTCGGCGGCTCCCTCGTCCTGCCAGGCTTGCCCGTTTTCATCGCTGTTTCCGCCACCTTGCCAGCGCCGCCAGTCTTCCTCGCCGCCCTGCCGGCGTGGCCACTCCCCTTGGTCGTCCCCGGCGGTTTCCCCGGCCGCGGCGTTCTGCTGCCATTTTTTGGCCCAGCGGCCACCGCCCTTGCCGGCCCATTTCTCCCACCAGGGGGCGGCGGTTTCGGTGTCCCCCCGCTGCAGGGAGGCGCCGGTGAAATGGAGGAAGACGTCGTCCAGGGTCGGACGCGCGAGGGTGATACCGTTGATCGTTAGGCCGTGCACCCGGGCGCTTTCCAGGATCTGTGGGATGGCGTGGCTGCCGTCGGGGAGGTAGAGG
>WFVN01000176.1 GCA_015491615.1 Gammaproteobacteria bacterium | reverse complement strand
TACCTGCCCCTGTCGCAGCAGTACGAGGTCTTCAACGTCAACAGCGGCGCCCGCTACCTCTACCCGCGTCTGGACCTGGCCCTCAACCACATCGGACACCCCCGCGGCCTGCCCTTGATGGACCGCCGACTGCTGGTCGGCGGGGCGCGATACGTGGGCGCCCTGCGGGTGTCCGTGGACGCCGACGCCCTGCCCATGACCTTGCGCCTGCTCAGCTACGTCATCACCGGCTGGCGCCTGGAGAGCGACTGGTACCGATGGCCGATCGAGGCACCCTGAGCCGCTCCGGACGGCAACTTTTCCTGGGCTTGGCGGGGTCCACCGTCCTCCTCGCCTCCCTCTACCTCCTCGCCGTGGGCGCCCGCGCCGGCCTGGAGAGCCCGTGGATGAGCGTCCTCGTGCTCGCCAACATCGCCGCCGCCGTGGCCCTGGCGGTGGCCGTCGTCGTCCAGGGCGCGCACCTGTGGCGCGCCTACCGGGAAGGGCAACTGGGCTCACGCCTCACCACCCGCCTGGCGGCCGCCTTCATCGTCCTCACCTTCATCCCCGTGGGCATCGTCTACTACTTTTCCGTGGGCTTTCTGCAAGCGGGCGTGGAGAGTTGGTTCGACCGCCGCATCGAAGACCCCCTGGACCGCGCCCTCGACCTCGGCCGCGCCAGCCTCCAGGAGGCCACCCGCCAGGCCTCCCGCCGGCTGGAGGGCCTGCGTCTGGAACTGACCGCCCTGGAGACGCCCCAGCAACGCATCCGCCTGGGAGAACTGGCGCGGCGCTTCGGGGCCGAGGAACTGACCCTGTTCGCCGCCGACGGGCGCGTCGTCGCCAGCCACTCCAACGCCACCGACCGCCTCCTCGGCCCACGCCCGCCACGTCACCAATGGCTGCAGGCGCAACAGGGGCACACCGTCTCCATCCTCGACAACGGCCCGCCCCTGCACATCCAATTCCTCGCTCCCGTAGGCGAAGACCGCATCCTCCAGGCCCGTTACCCGGTACCCGAACAACTGGGGGCCCTGGCTTCGGAAGTGGAGCGGGCCTACAGCCGCTACCACGAACTCCTGTTCCTGCAACGGCCCCTCAAATACGGCTTCTTCCTCATCCTCACCCTGGTGGTGGTGCAGACCTTCCTCCTCGCCGCCTGGGCCGCCCTGCACCTGGCCCGGCGCCTCATGGACCCCCTGCGCCTGCTGGCCCTGGGCACGCGCGCGGTGGCCGCCGGCGACTACGGCCACACCCTCCCGGAGACGCGCGACGACGAACTGGGCACCCTCCTCCACTCCTTCAACGACATGACCCGCCGCCTGGCCCGCGCCCGCGACGAGGCAGAGCGCCACCGCGCCGAACTGGAACAACAGAAGGCCTACCTGGAAACCGTCCTCGGCCACCTCACCTCCGCCATCCTCACCTTCGACCGGCGCGGTCGCCTGCGCACCTACAATCGCGCCGCCGGCCAGCTCCTGGAACTGGATTTGGCCCCCTACCTGGGCCGCACCCTCGGGGCCCTGGTGCGCGACCACCCCGAACTCGCCCCCCTGCACGAAGCGCACGCCCGCCACCGGCGCCGGTCCGGCTGGGAAGTGGAACTGCGCCTGCCCCGGCGCACCCTCCTGTGCCGCGCCGCCCGCCTCCCCGACGAGGCCGCCCAGCGCGGCGGCACGGTGCTCGTCATGGACGACGTGAGCGCCCTCATGGAGGCCCAGCGGCAGGCGGCGCGCACGGAAGTGGCACAGCGCCTGGCGCACGAGATCAAGAACCCCCTGACCCCCATCCGACTGGCCGCCGAGCGCTTGGAGCGGCGCCTGCGCGGCACCTTGCCGGCGAGCGAGGAGGCGGTCCTGCAGCGGGCCACCCGCACCATCGTCGCCCAGGTGGACCACCTGCGCGAACTGGTGGGCGTCTTCAGCGAATTCGCCCGCGAACCCCGACTGGAGAAGCGTCCCACCGACCTCAACGCCCTCATCGAGGAAGTGGCCGAACTGTATCGGGACGGCGAGCCCCCGGTGACCGTGGAACGACACCTCGCCCCCCTTCCCCCCGTGTTCGCCGACCCCGGCCGCCTGCGTCAGCTCCTCCACAACCTTCTCAAGAACGCCCGCGAGGCGGCGCAGCAGCATCCCGAGCCGCGCATCCGCGTGCGCACCCGTGCCGAGGGCGGCGGCGTCACCCTGTGCGTGGAAGACAACGGTCCCGGCATCCCCGCCGAGCTGCTGAGCCAGGTATTCGAGCCTTACCTCACCACCAAACCCCGGGGCAGCGGCCTGGGGCTGGCCATCTGCAAACGCATCGTCGAGGAACACGGCGGTCGCATCCTCGCCGGCAACCACCGGGGAGGCGGGGCGCGGGTATGCGTCCACCTGCCCGCCGCCGGCGTCGATCAGCGCCCGGAGGAAAAGCCATGAACGACCACATCCTGGTGGTGGACGACGAACCGGACATCCGCCAGACCCTGCGCGAGATCCTCGAGGACGAGGGCTTTCGCGTCACCCTCGCGGGCAACGGCGCGCAGGCGCGCGAGGCCTACCGGGAAAACCTGCCCGACCTGGTCCTACTGGACATCTGGATGCCCGACGTGGACGGCATCACCCTGCTGCGGGAATGGCGCGACGGCGCCGCCCCGGTGGTGATCATGTCCGGCCACGGGACGGTGGACACCGCCGTGGAGGCCACCCGCCTGGGGGCCTTCGACTACCTGGAAAAACCCCTCTCCATCGCCCGCCTGCTGGCCACCCTGGAACGGGCCCTGGGCCCGAGCCGGGGACGCACCGCCCCCAGCGCCACGGTGGCCCCCGCCCATATCGTTTCCCGCAGCGCCGCCATGGGCCAGGTCCTGGAACGCCTCACCCGCCTCGCGGCGCAACCCTACGGCATCACCCTGTGGGGACCGCCGGGGGCCGGCAAACGCCTCCTCGCCCAGCACCTGCACGCCCTCAGCCCCCGTGCCCAGGCCCCCTGCCTCATCCTCGACGGCGACAGCGAGGGACAACGCCTGGACGCGCTCCTGGCCGACGAGAGCGCCTGGGAGGGCATCGCCACCGGTACCCTCGTCCTCCTTCATCTGGGCGCCCTCGACCGCGAGCGACAGCGAGTCCTGGCCGCGCGCCTCGTCCGCGGACCGGCACCGCGCTTGGTGGCGACCACCTTGGAGGCCCCCGGGCACCTGGTCCAGAGCGGCCGCCTCCTGCCCGCCCTGTTCGCGCGCGTGGCCGAAGTGGAACTGCGCGTGCCCGGCCTGGAGGACCGGCGCGAAGACATCCCCGACCTGGCCCGCCACCTGGTGGAGGAACTGGTGAGCCGCGAGGGCCTTCCCTACCGCCCCCTGTCCATCGCCGCCCTCAACCGCCTGCGCCACGCCCCCTGGCCGGCCGGCCTCACGGGTCTGCGCGCCCTCCTGCGGCGCCTCCTGGCCGAAGGCGGCGGCGAGGTGGGGGTGACCGAGGTGGCCGCCTGCCTGGAAATGGAGGCACCCGCCGAAACGACCCTGGACGATCTGCTAGAATTGCCTCTGCGCGAGGCCCGCGAACGCTTCGAGCGCCGCTATCTGAGCCGCCAACTGGAGCGTGCCGGCGGCAACATGAGCGAACTGGCCCGCCTCACCGGCATGGAGCGAACGCACTTGTACCGCAAGCTGCGCAGTCTGGGGATCGAGGCCCGACGCATTAAAAAAACTTAAAAAAGCGCCGAAGAAGCGCCAGCGAGGGAGCAGCGGAGGACCACCGCACAGTGAAGATCATCATCCTCGGCGCCGGCCAGGTGGGTTCCTCGGTAGCCGCCGTTCTCGCCAGCGAGGCCAACGACATCACCGTGGTGGACGCCGACGAGGGCCGCCTAGAGCAACTCCGCGACCGCTTCGATCTGAACACCGTCGACGGCCACGCCTCCCACCCCGACGTCCTCGCCCAGGCCGGCGCCGAGGACGCCGACATGATCCTCGCCGTCACCAACAGCGACGAGACCAACATGGTCGCCTGCCAGGTGGCCTACACCCTGTTCCACACCCCCACCAAGATCGCCCGCGTGCGCGCCAAGGCCTACCTGGACCTGCCGCAGCTGTTCACCCAGGACGCCCTCCCCATCGACGTCCTCATCAGCCCGGAGCAGATCGTCACCGATTACATCCACCGCCTCATCGAATACCCGGGCGCCCTCCAGGTACTGGACTTCGCGGAAGGGCGGGTACGGCTGGTGGCGGTGCGCGCCGAACACGGCGGCCCCCTGGTGGGACACAGAATCCGCGAGCTGGCCGAGCGCATGCCCGGCATCCAGGCGCGGGTGGCGGCCATCTACCGCCGTGATCGCCCCATCATCCCCACCGGCGACACGGTCCTCGAGGAAGGCGACGAGGTGTTCTTCGTCGCCGCGCGCAAGAACATCCGTGCTGTCCTCGCCGAACTGGGCGGGCGCACCAAGAAGGTCAAGCGCATCATCATCGCCGGCGGCGGTCACATCGGCGTGCGCCTGGCGCGCGCCCTGGAGCAGGACCACCAGGTGAAGATCATCGACCACAACCCGGAAAACGCCCGCCAAGTGGCCACCCAGCTCCGACGCACCATCGTCCTCATGGGAGACTGCGCCGACCGTAACCTCCTCCTGGAAGAGAACATCGAGAACACCGACGTCTACATCGCCGTCACCAACGACGACGAGGCCAACATCCTTTCCGCCATGCTTGCCAAGAGTCTCGGGGCGCGCAAGACCATGGCCCTCATCAATCGCTCGGAATACGTGGACCTGGTGCAGAGCGGCATCATCGACATTGCCATCTCCCCGCAGCAGGTCACCATCGGCAGCCTCCTGGCGCACGTGCGCCGCGGCGACGTGGCGGTGGTACACAGCCTGCGCCGCGGCGCCGCCGAGGCCATCGAGGCGGTGGCCCACGGCGACTCCACCTCCTCCAAGGTGGTGGGGCGGCGCATCGACGAGATCAAACTCCCTCCCGGCACCACCATCGGCGCCATCGTCCGCCACAACGAGGTCCTCCTGCCCCATCGCGACGTGGTCATCCAACCCGAGGACCACGTCATCCTGTTCGTGGTGGACAAACGCCGCATCAAGGACGTGGAACGCCTCTTCCAAGTGGGCATCGGCTTCCTCTGAGCCATGCAGATCGCCGCCATACTCCGCATCCTGGGCCTTTTGCTGATGATCTTCAGCACCACCATGCTGCCCCCCGTAGGGGTGGCCCTGTGGTATGGGGACGGGGCCCTGGAGGCCTTCCTCGCCGCCTTCGCCATCACCCTGGTCACCGGCTTCCTGCTGTGGCTGCCGGTGCGCGACCGCCGCCACGAGATGCGCCTGCGCGACGGCTTCATCATCGTCGCCCTGTTCTGGGCCGGGCTGGGGCTCTCCGGCACCCTGCCCTTCGTGCTCTCCGAACGGCCCGACTTGAGCTTTACCGACGCCCTGTTCGAATCCATCTCCGGCCTCACCACCACCGGCGCCACCGTCATCGTCGGCCTCGACGAGCTGCCGCGCGCGATCCTCTTCTACCGCCAGGAACTGCAATGGCTGGGGGGCATGGGCATCATCGTCCTGGCGGTGGCCATCCTGCCCATGCTGGGCATCGGCGGCATGCAGCTCTACCGTGCGGAGACCCCCGGCCCCATCAAGGACAACAAGCTCACCCCACGCATCGCCGAGACGGCCAAGGCCCTGTGGTACATCTACCTGGGGCTCACCGTCGCCTGCGCCTTCGCCTACTGGCTGGCCGGCATGACCCCCTTCGACGCCATCGCCCACAGCTTCTCCACCGTGGCCATCGGCGGCTTCTCCACCCACGACGCCAGCATGGGCTATTTCGACAGCGCCGCCATCGAAGCGGTGGCGATCGTCTTCATGCTCCTGGCGGGGGCCAACTTCGCCCTCCACTTCACCGCCTGGCGGGCCGTTTCCCTACGCCCCTACGCCCAGGACAGCGAATTCCGTACCTACATCGGCATCCTCGCCACCGTGGCCCTGATCACCAGCGCTTTCCTCTACTGGAGCGGCACCTTCGAGGACGCCGGTTCGGCTCTCCACCACGGCATCTTCCAGGCCGTCTCCATCGGCACCACCACCGGCTTCACCACCGCCCAATACCAAGAGTGGCCCGGTTTCCTGCCCCTGTTGCTCCTGTTCACCAGTTTCGTCGGCGGTTGCGCCGGCTCCACCGGCGGTGGTCTCAAGGTGATCCGCGTCCTCCTCCTGTTCAAGCAGGGGCAGCGCGAGATCCTGCGCCTCATCCATCCCTCCGCGCAGCTCCCCATCCGCGTCGGAGAGAACCACCTCTCCGAAGAGGTGGTGGAGGCGGTGTGGGGCTTCTTCTCCCTCTACGTGGCCAGCTTCAGCGTCATGCTCCTGCTCCTCTCCGCCACCGGCCTGGACCTGGTCACCTCCTTCTCCGCCGTGGCCGCCTGCCTCAACAACCTGGGGCCCGGCCTGGGAGAGGTGGGCCCCCACTACGCCAACATCTCCGATCCGGCCAAGTGGGTGCTGTGCTTCGCCATGCTCCTCGGGCGCCTGGAGATCTTCACCCTCCTGGTGCTCCTCACCCCCGCCTTCTGGCGCCGCTGAAACAATGGGAAAACCCGCCATGACCGACTTCTGGGACCGCCGCTACGCCACCGCCGACCATCCCCCAGCCCCCGCCTGGGTACTGAGCGAGAACCCCCACCTGCTGCCATCATCCGGACGCGCCCTGGACCTCGCCTGCGGCCTGGGAGGGAACGCCCTGTTCCTGGCCCGCCGGGGCCTGACGGTGGAGGCTTGGGACCGTTCCCCCGTGGCGCTGGACAAGCTCGCCACCTGGGCGGCTCAAGAGGGCCTGTTCGTGCAGACGAGACGGGTGGACCTCACCCGCGAGACACCGCCGCCGGGCGCTTTCGAAGTCATCGTCGTGGCCCACTTCCTGCATCGCCCCCTGCTGGGGGCCATCGCCGATGCCCTCGCCCCCGGCGGGCTGTTGTTCTACCAGACCTTCAGCCAGGTGCCGACCGGTTGGGCCCGGGGACCGGGGAGCCCCGACCTGCGCCTCACGCAGGGCGAGCTACTGCGTCGTTTCGCCATGCTCGAACCCTTGTTCTACCGCGAAGACGGGGACAGTGGCGACGCCGCCAGCGGCCGTCGAGGGCTGGCCCATCTGGTGGCCCGGCGACGATTTTGAGCTGTTTTTGGGCTGCGTTATGATGGCGCGTCG
This sequence comes from Gammaproteobacteria bacterium, assembly GCA_015491615.1. Taxonomy (GTDB): domain Bacteria; phylum Pseudomonadota; class Gammaproteobacteria; order S012-40; family S012-40; genus S140-43. Next base: position 7,655 of record WFVN01000176.1, on the reverse strand, counting down.
TTTCTGGCCGGGCAGCGGCCGCAGCGAGAGATCCCAGACCCGCGATATGCGCTCGATCCTTCCCATCGCCGCCCTTCTCCTCACCGGCTGCGCCGGCCTGGTCACCCAACCCCTGTCCGAACGCCTGGAGGCGGGGGTCAAGAACAGCGACGACCCGCGCCTGGTGGCCGAGGGGCTGCCGGCCTATTTGATCCTCCTGGAGGGCGGCCTCGCCCGGGCCCCGGACGACCCTGGCACTCTCCTCTCCACCGCCCAGTTGTACGGGGCCTACCTGGCGGTGGGAACGCTCGAACGGACCCGCGCCAAACACCTCGCGGCCAAGGCCTTCGCCTATGCGGGTCGCGCCCTGTGCTTGCACGACGACGCCCTGTGCGATCTCCCCGCCCTGCCCTTCGATCAGTTCGAGACACGCGTACAGACCGTCCCAAAGCGGCGTGTGGATGAACTCTACGCCTACGCCACCACCTGGGCTGGTTTCATCCAGACCCACAGCGACGACTGGAGCGCCCTCGCCGACCTGCCCAAGGTGGAGGTGCTGTTGGAACGGGTGCTGGCCATCGATCCGGCTTACGAACAGGGCATGCCCCATCTCTACCTGGGGGTGATCCGTGCCCAGCGGCCGCCGGCCCTGGGGGGCGACCCGGAAAAGGCACGCGCCCACTTCGAGCGGGCCATCGAACTCTCGGGCGGCGGCAACCTCATGGCCAAGGTGGAATACGCCCGTCGGTACGCCCGCCTGATCTTCGACCGTTCCCTCCACGACCGGCTCCTCGACGAGGTCCTGACCGCCGACCCCCACGTCCCCGACCTGACTCTCATCAACGTCCTCGCTCAGCAGGAGGCCCGCCGCCTGCGAACCGAGAGCGCCGAATTCTTCGAGGAATGACCATGCGCCACCTCATCGCCCTCGTCACCGCCCTCGTCCTCGCCCTGCCGGCGCAGGCGGTGACTCTCAAGATCGCCACCGTCGCCCCCGACGGTACCCCCTGGATGGACGCCATGAAGACCGCCGCCCAGGAAATCCGCGAGCGGACCGACGGGCGCGTCAAGCTGCGTTTCTTCCCCGGGGGAGTGATGGGCGACGACCGTACCGTGTTGCGCAAAATGCGCATCGGCCAGCTCCACGGCGGCGCCTTCACCAACGGCGGCATGGCCCTGGTCGTGCCCGAAGCCAATCTCTACAGCGTCCCCCTGCTGGTGCGCGATCGGGAGGAAGTCGCCGCCCTGCGCGCCCGTTTCGACGACGAGCTCAAGGCGCGCCTGGCCGAGGCCGGCCTGGTCGCCTACGCCTTCAGCGACGCCGGCTTCGCCCATCTCATGTCCAATCATCCCATCCGTGGCGCCAACGACCTCAAGGGGCGCAAGGCGTGGATCCCCAGCGGCGACTTCATCGCCGAAACCGCTTTCAAGGCCCTCGGTGTGTCCCCCATCCCCCTGCCCATCGCCGACGTCCTCACCGGTCTGCAGACTGGCCTGGTGGACACCATCGCCGCGCCCTTCTCCGGGGCGGTGGCCCTGCAATGGCATACGCGGGTCAAGTATGTCACCGACCGGCCCCTGAGCTACATCTTCACCGGCCTGCTGTTCTCCGAACGTGCGCTCAAGCGCGTCAAGCCCCAGGACCGCGAAGTGATCGCCGAGGTGATCTCCCGTCTGTCGGAGGAGTTCAGCCGCCAGACCTGGGAGAACGAGACCGCCGCTCGCCATGCCCTGGTCAAGCAAGGACTGGAATTCCTCACCCCCGCCCCCGGTACCGACCGGATCCTGCGCGACAAGACCTGGCCGGCGATGGAGGCCCTGGGGCGCGACGGGGCCTTCGATCCGGACTTCTACCGACGCATGATCCGTTTCCTGGAAGACCACCGACAACACCATGGCGACGCCCCCTGACGGCCCTCTCCGCCGTCTCCACCGCGCCTGTCTGCACCTCGAGGACGGCCTGTTGGTGGTCGGGGTGTTGGTGCTGGTGGGGCTCGCCGCCTGGCAAATCCTCGCCCGCAATCTTTGGGGCAGCGGCCTCAGTTGGGCCGAGCCGGTGCTGCGCGCCCTGGTGCTGTGGCTGGGGCTGTTGGGGGCGATGGTCGCCACCCGCAGCGGCAGTCACATCCGCATCGACGTCCTCGGTCGCCTCCTGCCGCCCCGCTGGTCGCGCCTCAACGAGCGCCTGGTGAACGGGGTGAGCGCCATGGTGTGCGTCCTGCTGGCCTATCAGGGTGCCCGCCTGGTGATCATGGACTGGCAGGACGCCACTCCCGCCTTCGGCGCCGTCCCCGCCTGGGTGGTGGAACTCGCCATCCCCCTGGGCTTTTCCGTCATGGCCCTGCGCTTCGCCATCCAGGCCGTGGCGCCCCCGCCCAACGAGAGAGACACCGCGGCGTGACGGGAGCCCTCATTCTCATCGGCCTCGCCCTCCTGGGGGCGCCCCTGTTCGTCGTCATCGCCCTCTCCGCCCTTCTCGGCTTCACCGCCACCGACACCGATCTCATGGCGGTGGCGGTGGAATTCTATCGCCTGGCGGAAATGCCCATCCTCCTGGCCATCCCCCTGTTCACCTTCGCCGGTTACCTGCTCAGTGAATCGGGGGCGCCGGCACGTCTGGTGGAGCTCTCCGAAGCCCTCCTCGGGTGGATGCCCGGCGGCCTGGCGGTGGTGGCCCTGGTGGCCTGCGCCCTCATGACCGCTTTCACCGGCGCCTCCGGGGTCACCATCGTCGCCCTCGGCGCCCTCCTCTATCCGGCCCTGAAGCAGGCCGGCTACCCGGAGAACTTCAACCTCGGTCTGCTCACCTCCGCCGGCAGCCTCGGCGTCCTCTTCGCCCCCGCCCTGCCCCTCATCCTCTATGCGGTAGTGGTACAGCAGATGGGAATGGGGGAACCCTTCACCGTGGACGACATGTTCACCGCCGGTCTCCTCCCGGGTCTGCTCATGATTTCCCTCATGGCCGCCTACAGCATGTGGGTGGGGCGCGGCCGTCCCCCCACCCCCTTCCGTTGGGAACGGGCACGCCGTGCCCTGTGGCGGGCGCGCTGGGAGCTACCCTTGCCGATCCTCGTCCTCGGCGGCATCTACTCGGGACTGTTCGCCGTCTCCGAAGCGGCGGCAGTGACCGCCCTCTACGTCCTCGTGGTGGAGGTGCTCATCCTGCGCGAGATCCCCCTCGGCCGCCTGCCTGCCGTGATCCGCGAATCCATGACCCTGGTGGGCGCCATCCTCGTCATCCTCGGGCTCTCCCTCGCCTCCACCAACTATCTCATCGACGCCGAGGTACCCGAGCGGTTGTTCGGATGGATCAACGCCCACGTCTCCGATCCCCTCGCCTTCCTCATTCTCCTCAACCTGTTCCTCCTCGTGCTGGGGACCCTCCTGGACGTCTTCTCCGCTCTCATGATCGTCGTCCCTCTCGTGGTGCCGGTGGCCTTGGGCTACGGCATCGACCCGGTGCACCTGGGCATCGTCTTCCTGGCCAACATGCAGATCGGCTATTTCACCCCCCCGGTGGGCATGAACCTGTTCATCGCCAGTCATCGTTTCGGTAAGCCGGTGCTGCAGCTCTATCGCGCTACCCTGCCCTTCTTCTTCATCCTGCTCGGGGCGGTCTTGATCATCACCTACTGGCCCGCCCTCTCCCTCGGATTACTCGGGCGCGGCTGACGTTGCGGAGCGTCTCCTTTTCTGTAAAAATAAAAATCATTCTCATTCTCAGAAGCTGTCGAATCATCATGAATGCCATACCCCCCCTGACCTTCCTCCTTCTGTTGTTCGTCTTCGGCACCCTCCCTGTCCTCGCCACCGAGCCCAGAGGCGTGCTCCATACCCTGGACTATCTCTCCGTGGACTATCCCGGGGCGGTGGTGGACGGGCGCGTGGCCAACGAACTCGAATACGCCGAACAGGTGGAGTTCTCGACCAAGCTGGTGGGCGACCTTCAGGCCCTCCCCGAGAACCCTGGCAAGGAACGACTATTGGAGCGGGCCCTCGAGCTCCAGCGGCTGATCCAAGACAAGGCCCCCGGCGCGGAGGTGAGTCACTTGGCGCGCCATCTGGCACAGGCGGTGGCCGAGACTTACCAGGTCACCCTCGCCCCCCGGCGCCCGCCGGTGCTGGCGCAGACCCCGGCCCTCTACGACATCCATTGCGCTCAGTGCCATGGCTCCAACGGCCGGGGAGACGGCCCCGAGGCCGCCGACCTGGATCCGCCCCCCATCGACTTCCACGACCGCGAACGGGCCTTCCAACGCAGCCTTTACGGCCTCTACAGTGCCATCACCCGAGGGGTGGACGGAACCGCCATGCGCCCCTTCGACGAGCTCGACGACGAACAACGGTGGGCCCTGGCCTTCTATGTGGGTGCCAAGGCTTTCAGCCAGGAAGAACGGGAAAGAGGCATGGCGCTATGGGAAGAGGATGTGCTGCATTGGGACCTCGCCACCCTCACCGCCCTCACCCCTGCCGAGGCCGAGGAGCGATGGGGAATGGACGGCGTCGCTCTCATGGCTTATCTGCGCGCCCATCCCGAGGCCCTTGCGGACACCGGCTCGGTACTCGGTCGCGCCCGCGCCCTCCTCGCCCAGAGCCTGGAGGCGGCGCGCACCGGTGATTGGGAAAGCGCTTACCAAAACGCCGTCGCCGCCTATTTGGAAGGCTTCGAACTGGTGGAACCGATCTTGCGCACGACACAAGCGGAGCGGGTCGCCGAAATCGAGAACCTCATGCTCCTCTATCGCCAGAAGGTGCGGGAGGAGGCACCGGTGGACGAACTGGCGGACATGGTGCAGCGCATCGACACCCTTTTGGACCAAGCCGAAACCTATGGAGAGCGCAACCGGCTCACCAAGACCGCCACGTTCATCGGCTCACTGGTGATCATCTTGCGCGAAGGGTTGGAGGCCGTGCTGGTGCTGGCGGCCATCGCCGGCGTCCTCATCCAAGGCGGGCGCCGTGACGCCCTGCCCTACCTGCACGCCGGCTGGATCGGTGCCCTCGCCGCCGGTGTCCTCACCTGGGTTGCCGCGAACCACCTGATCACCCTCACCGGCGCGGGACGCGAACTCACCGAGGGCATCACCGCCCTGGCGGCCGCAGTGGTTCTTCTCTATGTGGGCTTCTGGCTGCACGACAAGACCCACACCGATCGCTGGCGCGAATACGTGCGCGAACGCATCCAGAAGACCCTCCATGGCGGTGCCCTGTGGATCCTCACCGGGATTGCCTTTCTGGCGGTGTACCGAGAAGCGTTCGAAACGGTGCTGTTCTATCAAGCCTTGTGGATGCAAGCCGACGACAGCGCCCGCAACATGCTGTGGACCGGGATGGGCACGGGAACCATCATCCTCCTCGCCCTCATCTTTGCCATTCTGCGCCTGGGCCGGCGCCTGCCCTTGCGTCAGTTCTTCAGCATCAATGCCGCCATCCTTCTGGTATTGGCGGTGAGCTTCATCGGCCACGGCGTGGCGGCCCTGCAAGAGGCTGGCTGGCTGGAGATCCACTCCTTGCCCCTGCCGCGCTGGGACCTGGTGGGTCTGTATCCCACCATGGAGACGATCGGCGCCCAGCTTCTCACCATCGCCCTCATCGCCTGGGTGTACTGGCGCCACAACCGCCGGAGTGGATGAGGGAAAGTCGTACTGCCATCGAGACGACGCCCCGTTGCGAAGGTACTCGTCGCCCGACAGCGGCGCTCGATGGCCACCCTGGCCTGAATGCCGGCCCCCGGGCGATGGATGAGAACCAACGCGGGAATTTCGCTCTCCCGTCCCGACGGCGCGCCCCAGGCCGCCCCGAACCGTTCTTCACAGCGGGGCGATCGAGGATCAATCCGAGGTCTGGCGCAGACGCCTGATCTGAATGCTATGGGCGAAGATCTTGAGGCTGTCCTCGTCCACCGGCTCGATGAAGGTGATCACCTCGCGTGCATCCCCGTGCTCGTACACCGTCTTGTACTGGAGGATGTAGAAGATGCCGCTGAAGCGGGTATCCTTGCTCTTGCCCATGAGGCTGTAGGACTTCAGCGCCCCCAACTGGCGCCGCTTCTCCTCCAGCATCTCCCACCAAGCCTCCTCGGGCATGCGGGTGAACATTCTGGGGGAGTAGAAACTGGCCATCTTTTCCTTATCCCAGGCTTGGTAGGCGGCCATGTATTCGTTGCCCTGGGCGACCACCGTCTCCAGGGGTACGCCGGTGTCCACGCAGGCGGACAACAGGGTGATCAGCGCCATCAGCGCCCATGCTCGCCATCGTTTCATGCTCGTCTCCTCATGTGTTCTCGCGCAGGCGGACGAGGAGGGTGTCCACGTCGTTCTCCTGCAGCAGGGACCGAGTGCGGTTGAGGTCCTCCAGGGAGGTGTAGGGACCGATGCGCACCCGGTACCAAATCTCCCCGTTCTCCAGGGTCACCGCCTGGATGGTGGAGCGGACCCCCAGCAGGGCGAGGCTGGCCTTGCGCCGCTCGGCATCGGCGCGGCGGCGGAAGGAACCCGCCTGGAGGACGTAGGTGCCCGGGCGGGTGATCTGTGCCGGCGGGGCCTCGCTCGCCGCCGGCGGGGCGCTCGGGGCCTCGGGTTCCGGTTCCGGCACCACCACCTCCATCTCTGGCAGCAGGGTGTAGAACTGGAAACGGCCCTCGCCACCGGCGCCTCCCGCCGGGGCCTCCCGCGCCGCCCCACGTTCCTCCTCCGGGGCCGGCCCGGCGTTGAGATAGACCAGCCCCGCCACCAGCAGGCCCAGGGCGAGACCGGCGGCGAAGCCGCTCCAGCAGGGACGCGCGGCAGCGCCCGCAGGGACGGTGGCGCCCTTAGGCTTGCCCTTGCCCGGTGCCTTGGCCATCACATGCGCTCGGGGGCGGAGACCCCCAGCAGGCCGAGGCCGTTGGCGATCACCTGGCGGGTGGCCTCGATGAGGCACAGGCGGGCGTTGCGCAGGTCGGCGTCGTCCACCAGGAACGGGTGGGCGTTGTAGTAGGTGTGGAAATCGTTGGCCAGCTCCCGTAGGTAGTGGGCGATCTGGTGCGGCTCGTGGGCCAGGGCGGCCGCCTCCACCAGTTCGGGATAGCGGGACAGGCGCTCCAGGAGGGCCTGCTCATGGTCCTCGGTGAGCCGCCCGAGGGCCGCCTCACCGCGCGCCCGGTCCCAGGCCAGGCCCTTCTCGCGCGCCTGGCGGAAGACGCTGCACACGCGCGCGTGGGCATACTGGATGTAGTACACCGGGTTGTCCGCCGATTGCGACTTGGCCAGGTCCAGGTCGAAATCCAAATGCTGCTCGCAGCGGCGCATGACGTAGAAGAAGCGGGCGGCATCGGTGCCCACCTCCTCGCGTAGCTGGCGCAGGGTGACGAATTCGCCCGAGCGGGTGGACATCTGCACCTTCTCCCCGCCCCGGTAGAGGACGGCGAACTGCACCAGGAGGACGTCGAAGCGGGAGACTTCGCAGCCCAGGGCCTGGAGGGCGGCGCGCACGCGCGGCACGTAGCCGTGGTGGTCGGCGCCCCAGATGTCGATGACGCGCTCGAAGCCGCGCTCGAACTTGTCCAGGTGGTAGGCGATGTCGGAGGCGAAATAGGTGGGGTCGCCGTTCTCACGCACCAGCACGCGGTCCTTCTCGTCGCCGAATTCGGTGGAACGGAACCACAGGGCGCCGTCCTTCTCGTAGGTGTGGCCGGC
>WFVN01000175.1 GCA_015491615.1 Gammaproteobacteria bacterium | reverse complement strand
AGCCGGCACCGACCGCCGGCCCGGAAAGCCCGATGGCCGACGGGCCACCGCGCACCGCACCGAAACCCCGCCCCGTTCACAACCCGCCACCCGCCGACGAGACGCCGGCCCGGCCCACCGAGTCGAAAGTCCCCGCCGAGCCCCGCGAGCGGGCGACCTCGGCCCCCGCTCCGGCACCGGCCGCCCCCGAGCCAGCGGCGAAGCCCGCCGACGCCGCTCCTCGGGCAGCACCTCCCGCCGCCTCCGCACCGGGGGACGGCGGCGCCGACCTCCGTGACGAGGCCTGGCTCCTCGCCCAGCCCCCCGGCCGCTACACCCTCCAGGTCCTCAGCAGCCCGCGCCGGGAAGCGGTCTTGGAACGGGCCCGCCGCCTGCGCCTCGCCGCCCCCGTGGCGGTGTTCCGTTTCCGCCACCAAGGGCGCGACTGGTACGCCCTGGTGGTGGGCGCCTACCCCGACCGGGCCAGCGCCCGCCGCGCCATCGACGCCCTCCCCCCCGACCTGCGCAACAACCGTCCCTGGGTGCGCCGCCTCGGCGACGTGCAGGCCCTCATCCGCGCCGCGCGCTGAAAATCCGCGAACCGGTCGCGATTGCGCGGCAAGGCGCCGGGAAATATAATTTCCGGCCATTTGCCCTCCGCCTGGTCCGCCGGGGGCGCTCATTCACAAGAACGTCGGCGGCCCCCCTGCCCGCGCCACAGACGTAGTATAGAGATTCCGACATGAGAGAAGCACACGGCCTCTATCGCCCCGCCTTCGAAAAGGACAACTGCGGCTTCGGTCTCATCGCCCAAATGGACGACCAGCCCAGCCACTGGCTGGTGCAGACCGCCATCGACGCCCTGGGACGCCTCACCCACCGCGGCGCGGTGGCTGCCGATGGCAAGACCGGCGACGGCTGCGGCCTGCTCATGAAAAAACCGGACGCCTTCCTACGCCGCATCGCCGCCGAGGCCGACATCACCCTGGGGGCGCGCTACGCCGTCGGCCAGGTGTTCCTCGACACCGACCCCCACAAGTCCGCCCGCGCCCGCACCCTGCTGGAGGACGAGATCCGCCGCCAGGGCCTCGAACCCCTGGGCTGGCGCGAGGTGCCCACCGATCCCTCGGCCCTGGGCGAACAGGCCCTGGCCACCTGCCCGCGCATCGAACAGATCTTCATCCAGGCCCCCGACGAGCTGGACGAAGCGGCCATCGACCGCAAGCTCTACGTCGCCCGCCGGCGCACCGAGAAGGCCCTCGCCGACGACTCCACCTTCTACGTCCCCAGCCTCTCCAGCCGCGTCATCAGCTACAAGGGCCTGGTGATGCCCGCCTACCTGCCGATCTTCTACCGCGACCTGCAGAGCGACGATCTGGCCTCCTCCCTGGCCGTCTTCCACCAGCGTTTCTCCACCAACACCCTGCCCGAGTGGCGTCTCGCCCAGCCCTTCCGCTACCTGGCCCACAACGGCGAGATCAACACCATCGCCGGCAACCGCAACTGGGCGGTGGCGCGCGCGCCCAAGTTCGTCAGCCCCCTGCTGCCCATGGAAGAGGTGCGGCCGCTGGTCTCCATGACCGGCTCCGACTCCAACAGCCTGGACAACATGCTGGAGGCCCTCCTCGCCGGCGGCATGGACATCTTCCGCGCCATGCGCATGCTCATCCCCCCCGCCTGGCAGAACCTGGAGACCCTCGACCCGGAGCTGCGCGCCTTCTACGAATTCCACTCCATGCACATGGAGCCCTGGGACGGCCCCGCCGGCATCGTCCTCACCGACGGTCGCTACGCCGCCTGCACCCTGGACCGCAACGGCCTGCGCCCGGCACGCTGGGTGATGACCCGCGACCGCCACATCACCCTCGCCTCCGAAATCGGCGTGTACGACTACGCCCCCGAGGACGTGGTCGCCAAAGGGCGCCTCAAGCCGGGCGAGATGCTCGCCGCCGACACCGCCACCGGCGAGCTGCTCCTGCCGGACGACATCGACGTCATGCTCAAGAGCCGCCACCCCTACAAGACCTGGCTCAAGGAGCGCAGCCGGCGCCTGGAGGCGCGCCTGGACGACGTGGGCACGCGCGCCAACTTCGACGACGCCACCCTCGCCACCTACCAGAAGCTGTTCCAGGTCACCTTCGAGGAGCGCGACCAGGTCCTCGCCGTCCTCGCCGGCGCTGCCCAGGAGGCAGTGGGTTCCATGGGCGACGACACCCCCCTGGCCGTCCTCTCCCGCCGCGAGCGTTCCCTGTACGACTACTTCCGGCAGAAGTTCGCCCAGGTCACCAACCCGCCCATCGACCCCATCCGCGAGCAGATCGTCATGTCCCTGGAGACCTGCCTGGGGCGGGAGAAAAACCTCTTCGAGGAGACCCCCGAGCATGCCGACCGCCTGCTGGTGGACTCTCCCGTCCTCTCCCAGGGCAAGTTCGACCGCCTCCTGGCCATCGACGACCCCGCTTACGCGCACGCCGTCATCGATCTCTCCTATCCCAAGGGCACGCGCCTGGAGGACGCCCTCCACCGCATCGCCGACGAGGCCGAGGCGGCGGTGCGCGACGGCAAGACCATCCTCGTCCTCTCCGACCGGCGCATCGCCCCCGACCTGCTACCGGTGCACGCCCTGCTGGCCACCGGCGCCGTCCACCACCGCCTGGTGAACGCCGGCCTGCGCTGCGACGCCAACCTCGTCGTGGAGACCGCCACCGCCCGCGACCCGCACCAGTTCGCCTGCCTCATCGGCTACGGCGCCACCGCCATCTACCCCTACCTGGCCTACGAATGCCTGGCCGACATGGCGCGCCGCGGCGAGATCCCCGACGGCGTCAAGCCGCGCCTGGCCGAGCGCTACCGTGCCGGCATCAACAAGGGCCTGTACAAGATCATCTCCAAGATGGGCATCTCCACCATCGCCAGCTACCGCGGCGCGCAGCTGTTCGAGATCGTCGGCCTCCACGACGAGGTGGTGGACTTGTGCTTCCCCGGCACCGTGAGCCGTGTGCAGGGGGCCGGCTTCGCCGAACTACAGGCCGAGAGCGAGCGCCTGCACCGGCGTGCCTTCAACCCGCGCAAGCCCATCGACCAGGGCGGGCTGTACAAATTCGTCCACGGCGGCGAAGACCACGCCTACAACCCCGACGTCGTCCTTGCCCTCCAGAAAGCGGTGGTGAGCGGCCGCTTCGAGGACTACCAGCGCTACGCCGAACTGGTGAACGGCCGCCGGCCCATCGCCTTCCGCGACCTGCTGCGCCTCAAAGAGGCCCCGCAGCCGGTGCCCCTGGAAGAAGTGGAGCCGGTGGAGGAAATCGTCAAGCGCTTCGACTCCGCCGCCATGAGTCTCGGCGCCCTCTCCCCCGAGGCGCACGAGACCCTCGCCGAGGCCATGAACCGCCTGGGCGGGCGCTCCAACTCCGGCGAAGGCGGCGAAGACCCCAAGCGCTACGGCACCATCCGCCGCTCCAAGATCAAGCAGGTGGCCTCCGGGCGCTTCGGCGTCACCCCCCACTACCTGTCCAGCGCCGAGGTCCTGCAGATCAAGATCGCCCAGGGCGCCAAGCCCGGCGAAGGCGGACAGCTCCCCGGCCACAAGGTCAACGAACTCATCGCCGAACTGCGCTACTGCAAGCCCGGGGTGGCCCTCATCTCCCCGCCGCCGCACCACGACATCTACTCCATCGAAGACCTGGCGCAACTCATCTTCGACCTCAAGCAGGTCAACCCCGACGCCCTGGTGTCGGTGAAGCTGGTGGCCGAAGCCGGAGTGGGCACCATCGCCGCCGGCGTCGCCAAGGCCTACGCCGACCTCATCACCATCGCCGGCCACGACGGCGGCACCGGCGCCAGCCCCCTGACCTCGGTGAAATACGCCGGCGGCCCCTGGGAGCTGGGCCTCTCCGAAACGCAGCAGGTCCTGCGCGACAACGACCTGCGCGACAAGGTGCGCCTGCAGACCGACGGCGGCCTCAAGACCGGCCTGGACGTCATCAAGGCCGCCCTCCTGGGGGCCGAGAGCTTCGGCTTCGGCACCGCCCCCATGATCGCCATGGGCTGCAAGTACCTGCGCATCTGCCACCTCAACAACTGCGCCACCGGCGTCGCCACCCAGGACAACGTCCTGCGCCTCAAGCACTTCATCGGCAAGGTGGAGATGGTGATGAACTACTTCCGCTTCGTCGCCGAAGAAGTGCGCCTGTGGCTGTCGCGCCTGGGCTACCGCAGCCTGGACGAGGTCATCGGCCGCACCGAGCTCCTCGAGCCCCTGCCCGGGGAGACCCCCAAGCAGCGGCGCCTGGACCTCACCCCCATCCTCGCCCAGCGCGACCTGGACAAGCCCCGCACCTGCCGGGTGGAACGCAACGAACCCTTCGACAAGGGCGAGCTGGCCGAACAGATGGTGCGCGACTGCCTGCCCGCCATCGAGAACAAGACCGGCGGCGAATTCCGCTACCCAGTGAAGAACGTCCACCGCTCCATCGGCGCCCGCCTCTCCGGCGAGATCGCCAAGCGTCACGGCAACCTGGGCATGGAGGACGCCCCCATCGTTCTGCGCCTCACCGGCACCGCCGGGCAGAGCTTCGGGGTGTGGAACGCCGGCGGCCTGCACCTCTACCTGGAGGGCGACGCCAACGACTACGTGGGCAAGGGCATGGCCGGCGGCAAGATCGTCATCCGCCCGCCCGCCGGGGTCCACTTCGTCCCCCACGAAACCACCATCATCGGCAACACCTGCCTGTACGGCGCCACCGGCGGCCGCCTGTACGCCGCCGGCCTGGCCGGCGAGCGCTTCGCGGTGCGCAACTCCGGCGCCCTGGCCATCGTCGAGGGCATGGGCGACCACGGCTGCGAATACATGACCGGCGGCGTGGTGGTGAGCCTCGGCCCCACCGGCGTCAACTTCGGCGCCGGCATGACCGGCGGCTTCGCCTTCGTCCTCGACGAGGACAACACCTTCGTGGACCGCTACAACCACGAACTCATCGACATCCACCGCATCCAGCCGGAACACATGGAGGCCTACCGCAACTACCTGCGCGATCTCCTCATCGACTATTGCGAAGAGACGGGCAGCCTGCGCGCGGCCCAGGTCCTGGACCGCTTCGACGACTACGTCGGGCGCTTCTGGCTGGTGAAACCCAAGGCGCTGGAGCTGGAATCGCTCCTGGACAACCTGGTCCACCACGCCGCCTGAGGCCCGAGTAACGAGGAGTCCCCACCATGGGCAAGAACGTCTTCCAATTCCTCCAGGTGCCGCGCATCGACCCGCCCAAGAAACCGGCGGAGGTGCGGATCCAGGAATTCGCCGAGATCTACACCCCCTTCGACCCGGACGACGCCCGCGCCCAGGCGGAACGCTGCCTGGCCTGCGGCAACCCCTACTGCGAATGGCGTTGCCCGGTGCACAACTACATCCCCAACTGGCTCAAGCTGGCCGCCGAGGGCAACATCATGGAAGCGGTGGAACTCTCCCACCGCACCAACCCCCTGCCCGAGATCTGCGGCCGCGTGTGCCCCCAGGACCGCCTCTGCGAAGGCGCCTGCACCCTCAACGACGGCTTCGGCGCGGTCACCATCGGCGCCGTCGAACGGCACATCACCGACACCGCCCTCGCCCAAGGCTGGCGCCCCGACCTCTCCGCCGTCCAGGACACCGGCAAGCGGGTGGCCATCGTCGGCGCCGGCCCGGCGGGGCTGGCTTGCGCCGACCGCCTCGCCCGCCACGGCGTCAAGGCGGTGGTGTTCGACCGCAATCCCGAGATCGGCGGCCTGCTCACCTTCGGCATCCCCGAATTCAAGCTGGAGAAATCGGTGGTGCGCAAACGCCGCGAGGTGCTCGAGGGCATGGGCGTGGAATTCGTCCTCGACACCGAGATCGGCCGCGACAAACCCTTCCAGGCCCTGCTGGACGAATTCGACGCCGTCTTCCTCGGCATGGGCACCTACACCTATATGAAGGGCGGCTTCCCCGGCGAAGACCTCCCCGGCGTCTACGAAGCCCTCCCCTACCTGGTCTCCAACGTCAAGCGCAACCTGGGCCTGCTGGGCCCGGATGAGCCCTTCGTCGACATGAAGGGCCAGCGGGTGGTGGTCCTGGGCGGCGCCCTGGCGGATGGCGGTGCGGTTGCAGTCCATGGCGGTGTCGCCGCCGCCCAGGACCACCACCCGCTGGCCCTTCATGTCGACGAAGGGCTCGTCCGGGCCCAGCAGGCCCAGGTTGCGCTTGACGTTGGAGACCAGGTAGGGGAGGGCTTCGTAGACGCCGGGGAGGTCTTCGCCGGGGAAGCCGCCCTTCATATAGGTGTAGGTGC
>WFVN01000174.1 GCA_015491615.1 Gammaproteobacteria bacterium | reverse complement strand
GCGCGCCGGCGTCCCCGCCCTGGGGTTGGCGGCCATCGCCCGATGGCGGCTGCGGCGGTGCGGGGGGCTCGGCACGATCGCGGCGGCGGTGGCGCAGGGCCGCCTCGGCGACCGCCGCCAGGTCCGCCTCGGTGGCCGTCTCGCGCCCTTCCCAGGCGGCGTGGGCGCGGGCACCGCGCAGCATCACCAGGTCGGCGCGCATCCCTTCCACCCCGGCCGCCAGTGCCAGGCGGGCGGCGGCCTCGTAGAGGGGCTCGGGGAGGCCCACCTCCGGCAGGCGCAGGCGCGCACGGCGCAGGCGGGCGCGCAGGGCCTCCTGCGCCTCGCGGTGGCGTTGGACGAAGGCCGCGGGGTCGGCCTCGTAGGCCAGGCGGGCGCGGCTGATGCGGGTGCGGGTGGCGAGGTCGGTGGCTTCCTCCAGGGCGACGGAGAAGCCGAAGCGGTCGAGGAGCTGGGGGCGCAGCTCGCCTTCGTCCGGGTTCATGGTGCCGACGAGGACGAAGCGCGCCGGATGGCGGTGGGAGACGCCGTCCCGCTCCACCACGTTGACGCCGGAGGCGGCCACGTCCAGGAGCAGGTCCACCAGGTGGTCGGGGAGGAGGTTGACCTCGTCCACGTAGAGGACGCCGCCGTGCGCCCGGGCCAGCAGGCCGGGGGAGAAGCGCACCTCGCCGGCGCCGAGGGCGCGGTCCAGGTCGAGGCTGCCCACCACCCGGTCCTCGCTCGCCCCCAGGGGCAGGTCCACGAAGCGGCCCTCGGGGAGCAGATCGGCGAGGGCGCGGGCGAGGGTGGTCTTGGCCAGGCCGCGCGGGCCTTCGATGAGGACCCCGCCGATGCCCGGGTCGATGGCGTTGAGGATCAGGGCGCGCTTGACCGCGTCCTGGCCCACGACGGCGGAGAAGGGATAGGGGTGTCGCACGGCTCGTCTCCTTGGGAGCGGCAAGGATACCCGCGCGCGGGTCAGCGTTCCAGGGCGTCCTCGGCCTCGGCGAGGATCGCCTCCAGGGCGTCGCGGTAGTCGCCGGGCTCGCGCCACAGACCCCGGTCCATGGCCTCCAGGAGGCGCTCGCTCATCTCCCGCAGGGCGTCGGGGTTGTGGTCCTTCAGGAAGCGGCGGTTGTCGGGGTCGCGCAGGTAGGCGTCGGCGATCATGGCGTACTGATGATCGCCGACGAGGCCGGTGGTGGCGTCGTAGGCGAACAGGTAGTCGACGGTGGCGGCCATCTCGAAGGCGCCCTTGTAGCCGTGGCGGCGGGCGGCGGCGATCCATTTGGGGTTGACCACGCGGGCGCGCACGACGCGGGCGATCTCCTCCTTCAGGCTGCGCACGCGCGGGCGGGCGGGGTCGGAATGGTCGCCGTGGTAGACGGCCGGGTCGCGACCGGCGATCTCGCCGGCGGCGGCGGTCATGCCGCCCTGGAATTGGTAGTAGTCGTCGGAGTCCAGGAGGTCGTGTTCGCGGTTGTCCTGGTTGTGCATGACCGCGTCCAGGCCGCCCAGGCGGCGGCGGAAGTCGTCGAAGGCGGGGGTGCCGTCCTCGTCGGCCCCATAGGCGTAGCCGCCCCACGCCAGGTAGGCGCGGGCGAGGTCGGCACGGCTCTCCCAGTGGCCGCCGTCGATGAGGCCCTGGAGGCCGGCGCCGTAGGCCCCGGGCTTGCTGCCGAAGACGCGCCGGGCGGCGCGCAGGCGGGCGCGTTCGGGGGATTCGCCGCGCGCCTCGGCCTCGGCCGCCTCGCGCCGCACGCGCGCCGCCAGGGGGTTGTCGGCCTCGTCCTCGTCGAGGGCGGCGACGGCGCGCACGGCGCGGTCGAACAGGCGGATGACGTTGGGGAAGGCGTCGCGGAAGAAGCCGGAGACGCGCAGGGTGACGTCCACCCGCGGGCGGTCGAGGACCTCGAGGGGGAGGATCTCGAAGTCCACCACCCGGTTGCCGCCCGGCGCCCAGCGCGGGCGCACGCCGAGGAGGGCGAGGGCCTGGGCGATGTCGTCGCCGCCGGTGCGCATGGTGGCGGTGCCCCACACGGACAGGCCGATGCGGCGCGGGAAGTCGCCGTGGTCCTGGAGGTAGCGTTCCAGGAGCCGCTGGGCCGATTCCCAGCCCAGGCGCCAGGCGGTTGGGGTGGGCACGGCGCGGGTGTCCACGCCGTAGAAG
>WFVN01000173.1 GCA_015491615.1 Gammaproteobacteria bacterium | reverse complement strand
GCGTGGAGATGGTGATGCCCGGGGACAACGTGGCGATGACGGTGTCGCTGATTGCGCCGATCGCCATGGAGGAAGGTCTGCGCTTCGCCATCCGCGAGGGCGGTCGCACCGTGGGTGCGGGCGTGGTCAGCAAAATCATCGAGTGATCGGGGCGCCAAGATGACCCAGCAAAAGATTCGCATTCGGCTCAAGGGCTTCGACCATCGGCTCATCGATCAGTCGGCCCGAGAGATCGTGGAGACGGCCAAGCGTACAGGCGCGCAGGTGAAGGGACCGATTCCCCTGCCCACCAAGATCGAGCGCTGGACCGTCTTGATCTCGCCGCATGTCAACAAAGACGCGCGTGATCAATACGAGATCCGCACGCACAAGCGCTTGCTGGACATCGTCGATCCCACCGACAAGACCGTCGACGCGCTCATGAAGCTCGATCTGGCCGCCGGTGTGGATGTCCAGATCAAGCTCGGCTGACACGCGCGACAAGAAGACTGACAGAGGTTAGCGATGACGATCGGAGTAGTAGGCCGCAAACGGGGGATGACCCGCATCTTCACCGAGGAGGGCGTGTCCATCCCGGTGACGGTCATCGAAGTGGAGCCGAACCGCGTCACCCAGTTGCGTGACGTGGAGAAAGACGGCTACCGAGCCGTCCAGATCACCGTCGGTGAGCGCAAGCCGTCACGTGTCACCAAGCCGATGGCGGGGCACTTCGCCAAGGCGGGCGTGCCCGCCGGACGCAAGGTGAAAGAGTTCCGTCTCGCCGACGGCGAAGGCGAGGACCTCCAGGTCGGCGCCGAGATCGATGTCGGCATCTTCGAGGGGGTGACCAAGGTGGACGTCACCGGCACCTCCAAGGGGCGCGGCTTCGCTGGTGTCGTCAAGCGTCACAACTTCCGTACCCAGGACGCCACCCACGGCAACTCCCTGTCGCACCGGGCGCCGGGTTCCATCGGCCAGAACCAGACGCCGGGCCGGGTCTTCAAGGGCAAGCGCATGGCCGGCCACATGGGGGCCGCCAAGACCACCGTCCAGTCCCTGGAGGTGGTGCGCGTGGACAGCGAGCGCAATCTGTTGCTGGTGAAGGGCGCGGTCCCCGGTCCCGCCGGTGGCGACGTCATCGTCAAGCCCGCCGTCAAGGCGCGCACGAAGGGTTGAGAACAATGGAAATCAAGGTACACAGTCTCGGAGGAGAGGCGGGGACCCTCCAGTTGAGCGACGAGGTCTTCGGCCGCGAGTTCAACGAGGCCCTGGTCCATCAGGTGGTCACCGCCTACATGGCGCGTGGTCGCCAGGCCACCAAGTCCTGGAAGGGGCGTTCCGACGTCCGTGGCGGCGGGGCCAAGCCCTGGCGCCAGAAGGGCACCGGCCGTGCCCGCGCTGGCAGTATCCGCAGCCCTCTGTGGCGCACCGGTGGCAAGGCCCTGCCGCATCCGCGCGTCAACTATGAGCAGAAGATCAACAAGAAGATGTGGCGTTCCGGCATCCGTTCCATCCTTTCGGAGCTGGTGCGCCAGGAACGGCTCGTGTTGGTGGACGGCCTGCCCCTCGACGCCCCCAAGACCAAGGCCCTGGTGGGCAAGCTGACCGAACTGGGGCTGCCGCTGGACGCCCTCATCGTCGTCGAGGCCTTCGACGACAAGCTCGCCTTGGCCGCCCGTAATCTGCCCCACGTGCACGTGACCGATGCCGATCACGTGGACCCGGTCAGTCTCATCGACTTTGAAAAGGTGGTGATGACCCAAGGGGCGGTGAAGAGACTGGAGGAGCGCCTGGCATGAACCGCGAACGCCTCATGACCATTCTCATCGAACCGGTCTTCACCGAAAAGGCCGCCAACATCGGTGACCGCTACAACCAGTACACCTTCAAGGTGCTGCCCAGCGCTTCCAAGCACGAGATCAAGAAGGCGGTGGAGACGATTTTCGACGTCCAGGTGGAAAAGGTGCGCGTGCTCAATGTGAAGGGCAAGGTCAAGTACCGTCCCGGACAGCCCAAGGGCAAGCGCCCCAATTGGAAGAAAGCCTACGTGACCCTCGCCGAAGGCAACGAAATCGACTTCACCAGCGAATAACGAGGAACGCAGAATGCCCATCGTCAAATGCAAGCCGACCTCTCCCGGGCGCCGTTTCGTCGTCAAGGTGGTCAACCCGGATCTGTACAAGGGTCGCCCCTATGCGCCGCTGGTGGAGAAGAAGATTCAGAAGGCCGGTCGCAACAACCAGGGGCGCATCACCACGCGCCACCGTGGCGGCGGCCACAAGAAGCTCTACCGGATCATCGACTTCAAGCGCAACAAGGACGGGGTGCCCGGCCGCGTGGAGCGCCTGGAGTACGATCCCAACCGCAGTGCCCACATCGCTCTCGTCCTTTACGCGGACGGTGAGCGGCGCTACATCCTCGCGCCCAAGGGTGTGAAGGTGGGGGACCCCATCCAGTCCGGACTCGACGCGCCCATCAAGCCCGGTAACGCACTGCCGTTGCGCAACATCCCCGTGGGTACCCTGGTCCACAATGTCGAGATGCGACCGGGCAAAGGTGGACAGATCGCCCGCAGTGCAGGCACCTCCGCCCAGCTCATCGCCAAGGAGGGGCCGCACGCCATGCTGCGCCTGCGCTCCGGCGAGATCCGCAAGGTGCCGGCCGATTGCCGGGCGACGATCGGCGAAGTGGGCAATGCCGAACACAACCTTCGTTCCCTGGGCAAGGCCGGCGCCAGCCGCTGGCGGGGGCGCCGCCCCACCGTGCGTGGTGTGGCCATGAACCCGGTCGATCACCCCCACGGTGGTGGTGAGGGGCGCACTTCCGGCGGACGCCATCCGGTCAGCCCCTGGGGCATGCCCACCAAGGGTTACAAGACCCGTAAGAACAAGCGCACGGACAAGATGATCGTGCGTCGTCGCGGCAAGTAATCAACGAACGACTGAAGAGAGGAAAAGCAACGTGCCTCGTTCGATCAAAAAAGGTCCATTCGTAGACGAGCACCTCATGAAAAAGGTGCGCGAGGCGGTGGCCACCAACAACCGTCGCCCCATCAAGACCTGGTCGCGGCGCTCCATGATCGTGCCCGAGATGGTCGGTCTGACCATCGCCGTGCACAACGGTCGCCAGCACGTGCCGGTCCTCATCAACGAAAACATGGTCGGCCACAAGCTGGGTGAGTTCGCGCTCACCCGGACCTTCCGCGGCCACGCTGCCGACAAGAAGGCCCGTTAAGAGGAGCGTCAAGCCATGCAAGTCATCGCCAAGACGCGTTATGCGCGCATCTCCCCCCAGAAGGCCCGCCTGGTGGCGGATCAGGTCCGTGGCCTGCCGGTGGAGGAGGCCCTGAACCTGTTGCAGTTCAGTAACAAAAAAGCGGCGCACCTGATCCGCAAGACCCTGGAGTCGGCCATTTCCAACGCTGAGCACAACGAGGGCGCGGACGTGGACGAGCTGAAAATCAAGGCTATCTACGTGGACGAGGGTCCGACCCTGAAGCGTATCCGCCCGCGGGCGAAAGGGCGCGCCAACCGTATTCTCAAGCGCACCAGCCACATCACCGTGGCGGTCTCCGACGACTGAGGACGAACAAGATGGGTCAGAAGGTACATCCGATCGGTATCCGCCTGGGTATCGTCAAAGACTGGAACTCCAAGTGGTACGCGGACAAGGACGGCTTCGCCGATACCCTATTCACCGATCTGCAGATCCGTGACTACCTCAAGAAGCGCCTCAGCCACGCCTCGGTGAGTCGCATCCAGATCGAGCGTCCGGCCAAGAACGCGCGTATCACCATCCACTCCGCCCGTCCCGGTATCGTCATCGGCAAGCGCGGCGAGGACATCGAGCGACTGCGGGTGGACGTCGCCAAGATGATGGGTGTGCCCGTGCACATCAACATCGAGGAAATCCGCAAGCCCGAATTGGATGCCCAATTGGTGAGTGAAAGTGTCGCCCAGCAGTTGGAGAAGCGCATCATGTTCCGGCGCGCCATGAAGCGAGCGGTGCAGAACGCCATGCGCCTGGGCGCCAAAGGTATCAAGATCATGGTCGCCGGTCGTCTCAACGGGGCCGAGATCGCCCGCACGGAGTGGTACCGAGAGGGGCGGGTGCCGTTGCATACCTTGCGTGCCGACATCGATTACGGATTTTCCGAGGCACGTACCACCTATGGGGTGATCGGCGTGAAAGTTTGGATTTTCAAAGGCGAGGTCATCGAAGGGCGAGACGAGCAGATGCCCACCGAGAAGGCCGCCGCCAAGGCTTGAGGAACTGTGAACGATGCTTCAGCCCAAAAGAACGAAATACAGAAAACAGCACAAGGGACGCAATCGCGGGGTCGCCCAGCGTGGTGACAAGGTCAGCTTTGGGGATTATGGCTTGAAGGCCACCGGCCATGCGCGTATCACTGCGCGGCAGATCGAGGCGGCCCGTCGTGCCATGGTGCGTCACATCAAACGAGGCGGGAAGATCTGGATCCGTATCTTTCCCGACAAGCCCATTACTCGTAAACCGTTGGAGGTGCGTATGGGCTCTGGGAAAGGCAATGTCGAATACTGGGTTGCTGAGGTCCAGCCCGGTCGGATTCTCTACGAGATGCAGGGGGTTCCCGAGGAATTGGCCCGAGAAGCCTTCCGTCTGGCGGCCGCGAAATTGCCCGTTGGTACCAAATTCGTTACCCGTACGGTGATCTGATATGAAAGCCTCCGAATTGCGCAGCAAGGACAAAAAAGAACTCCGGGCCTTGCTCCTCGAACTCCGTCAGGAGCAAGTCAACCTGCGGATCCAGAAGGCGTTGGGTCAGGCAGCCCGCACCCATCGTTTTGCAGAAATCCGCAAGGACATCGCACGCATCAAAACCGTGCTGAACGAGATGAACCGCACCGGTGAGTGATATGACGACGCAACAACAGACCCAGAGCAAGCAAAAGACGCTGACGGGGCGCGTCATCAGCAACAAGATGGACAAGACCGTCACCGTGCTCATCGAGCGGCGCGTGAAGCACCCGTTGTACGGCAAGTACATCACCCGTACCACCAAAGTGCACGCCCACGACGAGAAAAATGAGTGCGACGAGGGCGACATCGTCGCCATCGCCCAGAGCCGGCCCCTCTCCAAGACCAAGGCCTGGCGCCTCGTCGAGATCCTGGAAAAGGCCAAGTAAAGAACACCTTTCAAGGCCTGCCTTGAATGGGATATAATCCGCGCCCTTGTCCAGAGAGGGCGTATGTTTTTGTATTTGGGAGAATCGTAATGATTCAGATGCAGACGATCCTCGACGTCGCCGACAACAGCGGTGCCCGCAAGGTGCAGTGCATCAAGGTGTTGGGCGGCTCGCACAGACGTTATGCCAACATCGGCGATGTGATCAAGGTGAGCGTCAAGGACGCGATTCCCCGCGGGCGTGTCAAGAAGGGCGAGGTGTACAACGCGGTCGTCGTGCGCACCAAGCATGGCGTGCGCCGTCCGGACGGCTCCAAGATCCGCTTCGACGGAAACGCCGCGGTGCTGCTGAACAATCAGCTGCAGCCCATCGGCACCCGTATTTTCGGCCCCGTCACGCGTGAGCTGCGCACTGAGAACTTCATGAAGATCATTTCCCTGGCACCTGAAGTGCTGTGAGTCGGGAGACGGAGATGCGTAAGATCAAGAAAGGCGATGATGTCATCGTCCTCGCCGGAAAAGACAAGGGGAAACGAGGCACCGTGCTTTCCATCACCCGTGACAATCGTGCCTACGTCGAAGGGGTCAACATGGTGAAGCGTCATGTGAAGGCCAATCCCATGGCCGGCACGCCGGGTGGCATCATCGAAAAGGAAGCACCCATCCACATCTCCAACATCGCCCTGTTCAATCCGGATACCGGCAAGGGAGATCGGGTGGGCATCAAGATCCTGGAGGACGGGAAAAAGGTCCGTTACTTCAAGTCCACCGGCAAGCAGATCGACGTTTAAGGTGTCGCAAAGATGGCTCGTCTGAAAGAATTCTACAAAGATCAGGTAATCCCGCGCCTGCAGGAGCAGTTCCAGTACAGCAGTGTGATGGCCGTTCCCCGCCTGGAGAAGATCACCCTCAACATGGGGGTAGGCGAGGCGGTGAGTGACAAGCGCGTCCTCGAGCATGCGGCCAACGACCTCGCTCTCATCGCCGGTCAAAAGCCGGTCGTCACGGTGGCGCGTAAATCCATCGCTGGATTCAAGATCCGCGAGGGTTGGCCCATCGGCTGTAAGGTGACGCTGCGGCGTGAGCGCATGTATGAATTCCTGGATCGCCTGATCAATATCGCCATTCCGCGAATTCGTGATTTTCGCGGCTTGAGCCCGAAATCGTTCGATGGGCGTGGGAACTACAGCATGGGTATCCGTGAGCAGATCGTCTTCCCCGAGATCGATTTCGACAAGATCGACGCCATCCGTGGTCTGGACATCACCATCACCACGACGGCCGAGACCGACGAAGAAGGCCGCGCCTTGCTGAGCGCGTTCAATTTTCCATTCAGGACCTGATTCCTGCCGAGGCAAAAGAATTATGGCAAAGAAAGCAATGATCAACCGTGAGCTGAAGCGTCAGGCCATGGTGAAGAAGTACGCGAAGAAGCGTGCTGAGCTCAAGAAGGCGATGTTCGATCCCAGTCTCTCCGAGGAGGAGCGCGAGGCCGCCCGGCGCAAGTTCCATTCCCTGCCCCGGAATGCTTCCCCGGTCCGTCTGCGTAACCGTTGCCGTCTGACCGGTCGTCCCCATGGGTATTACCGTAAGTTCGGTCTGGGGCGGAACAAATTGCGCGAGGCCGCCATGCGGGGGGACATCCCCGGTCTCGTCAAGGCGAGTTGGTGAGCGGAGGGCGCGCCATGTCCATGTCCGACACCATCGCCGATATGCTCACGCGTATCCGTAACGCTCAGCATACCCGTAAGGCGGATGTCCGCATGCCCTCTTCCAAGATGAAGTGCGAGATCGCCCGTGTCCTGAAAGAGGAAGGGTATATCGCCGATTTTCGCGTCGAGTCCTGCGAAGGCAAGCCTGAGCTGGTCATCGACCTGAAATACTTCGAGGGGCGGCCTGTCATTGAATCGCTGGAGCGGGTCAGCCGTCCCGGGCTGCGGATCTACAAGCCCGCCGACGAGCTGCCCAAGGTGCGTGGGGGGCTCGGCATCGCCATCGTCTCCACCTCGAAGGGTGTCATGACCGACCGCGCTGCGCGCAAGGCCGGTATCGGCGGCGAAGTTATCTGCAGCGTCTTCTGACGGAGTTCGGAAACATGTCCAGAATCGCGAAGAATCCTGTCGCCCTGCCGCAGGACGTGGAAGCCAGCGTCAGTGGCCAGGTGGTGACGGTCAAAGGTCCCAAGGGGCAGGTCTCCTATGTCGTGCACGATCTCGTCGAGGTGGTGCTGGAAGAGAGCGAGCTCAAGTTCTCGCCCAAGAATGGTGGCCGTGAGGCGAAGGCCTTGTCGGGGACCATGCGCTCCATCGTCAACAACATGGTCCATGGCGTCCATCAGGGCTATGAAAAGAAGCTGCAGTTGGTGGGGGTGGGCTATCGTGCCCAGGCACAAGGTAAAGTGCTCAATCTCACCCTGGGCTTTTCCCACCCGGTGGTTTTCGAGGCGCCGGAGGGTGTGACCATCGAGACGCCGACGCAGACGGAGATCGTGGTCAAGGGTATCGACAAACAGGTCGTCGGTCAGGTGGCTGCGAACATTCGCCGCTACCGTCCGCCTGAGCCGTACAAGGGCAAGGGTGTCCGCTATGCCGACGAACAGATCGTCCTGAAGGAAGCCAAGAAAAAGTAAGGCTCAGAGGATCATCGAGATGAAACCAAACGAAAAGAAGCGGGCGCGCTTGCGTCGTGCGCGCAAGACCCGGGCGAAAATCCGGCGCCTCGGGGAATACCGGTTGACGGTGTATCGTTCTCCGCGCCACATCTATGCCCAGATCTTCACGCCTGATGGCTCCCGGGTAGTCGCTGCGGCCTCTACCGTAGAAAAGGAGGTGCGTGAGCAATTGGAATCCACCGGAAACGTGGATGCTGCCGCCAAAGTCGGTGAAATGATCGCCGCGCGCGCCAAGGAGAAGGGGATCGACAAGGTCGCCTTCGATCGTGCCGGTTTTCTCTATCATGGCCGGGTCAGACGTCTGGCCGAGGCCGCTCGTGAAAATGGACTCAAGTTCTAAATAGGTGAACCATGTCTGACAAAGACGCCCTCATGCAAGAAGACGGCCTGCTGGAGAAGTTGGTCGCGGTCCGCCGGGTGGCCAAAGTCGTCAAGGGTGGTCGTCAGTTCGGCTTTTCCGCCCTCACTGTCGTCGGGGACGGGAACGGCCGTGTCGGTTTCGGCAACGGCAAGGCCCGCGAAGTACCGGTGGCGATTCAGAAGGCCATGGAGCAAGCGCGTAAGTCGATGGTAACCGTGCCCCTCAAGGGGGTCACCTTGCAATATCCCATCGTCGCCACCCATGGTGCGGCCAAGGTCTTCATGCAACCGGCCTCCGAAGGTACCGGGATCATCGCCGGCGGGGCCATGCGTGCCGTCTTCGAGGTGCTGGGTGTGCAGGACGTGCTGGCGAAATGCATCGGTTCCACCAATCCGGTGAACGTGGTGCGTGCCACCGTCTATGGCCTCGCCGCGATGCAATCCCCGGAGCGCATCGCCGCCAAGCGAGGGTTGTCCGTCGAAGAGATCCTGGACTGAAGCCATGGCGAACATATTGAAAGTCACTCTGATTAAGAGCCCCATCGGTCGGCTGCGTAAGCATCGTGAATGCGTCCGTGGCCTGGGGCTACGTCGTTTGCACCAGACCATCGAGGTGCAAGACACACCGCAAAATCGTGGCATGATCAACAAGATCGCCTACATGCTGCGCGTGGAGGAGGGTAACTGATGCGTCTGAATCGACTTTCCCCCGGGAAGGGCAGCAAGAAGGCGGCCAAGCGGGTCGGTCGCGGCATTGGCAGCACTCTGGGCAAGACCTGTGGTCGTGGTCACAAGGGGCAGAAGTCGCGCGCCGGTGGAGGCGTCAAGCCTGGTTTCGAGGGTGGGCAGATGCCCCTGCAGCGGCGCCTGCCGAAAGTCGGTTTTCGTTCGCGCAGCAGACGTTTCGTGGACGAGGTTCGTCTCTCGGAGATTGACCGACTCGATGCCGATGTCATTGATCTGGCCGTGCTCAAGCAGGCGGGTTTGGTGGCGCGGCACATCAAGACCGCCAAGGTGATTCTGTCCGGGGAGATCAATCGCCCCGTGACCATCCAGGGCCTGCCGGTCACTAAGGGGGCCAAGGCCGCCATCGAAGCCGCCGGCGGAAAGGTGGCCTAAGGTGGCCAAGGCCCCGAGCGCGAGCATCGCCGGTGCGTTGGCATCCGGAAAGCTCACGGAGCTCAAGCAACGCCTACTGTTCGTCATCGGTGCCTTGATCGTTTTTCGGATCGGCACCCATGTGCCGGTCCCGGGGATTGACCCGGAGGCGCTGGCGGCGCTGTTCGAGCAACAAAGAGGGACCATCCTGGACATGTTCAACATGTTTTCGGGTGGGGCCCTCGGGCGTTTTTCCGTCTTCGCGCTCGGGGTGATGCCCTATATATCGGCATCCATCATCGTTCAACTCCTCGCTGCCGTGTGGCCGAGACTGGAGGCCCTCAAGAAAGAAGGCGAGGCGGGGCGGCGGAAGCTTTCCCAATATACCCGTTATCTCACTTTGGCTTTGGCCACTTTTCAGGCTACGGGGATCGCCATCGCCGTGCAACAGCAAACTGTGGGCGCCATCCCTGTGGTCATCGACCCCGGCCCCATGTTCATTTTCACTGCGGTTCTCACCCTCGTCACTGGGACAATGTTCCTCATGTGGCTGGGCGAACAGGTGACGGAACGCGGGATCGGTAATGGTATTTCCCTGATCATCTTTGCTGGGATCGTCGCCGGTCTGCCTGCGGCCATCGGTGGTACGTTTGAATTGGCCCGAACGGGCGAGTTGGGTATGGGAAGCTTGCTTTTCCTGATGTTGCTCACCATCAGCGTGACCGCCTTCGTGGTCTTTGTGGAGCGGGGTCAACGGCGCATCACCGTCAACTATGCCAAGCGCCAGCAAGGTAACAAAATGTATGCGGGCGGCGTCAGCCATCTGCCCTTGAAGGTGAATATGGCCGGTGTGATTCCACCCATCTTTGCCTCCAGCATCATCCTGTTTCCAGCTACGGTGGCCGGGTGGTTCGGCTCCAGCCAAAGTATGGAGTGGTTGAAGGACTTGGCGGCTGCCTTGTCTCCAGGTCAACCGTTGTACGTGTTCCTGTATGCCGTCGCCATCATTTTCTTCTGTTTTTTCTATACGGCGTTGGTCTTCAATCCCAAGGACACGGCAGACAATTTGAAACGCTCCGGGGCTTTCATCCCCGGGGTGCGGCCGGGAGCGCAGACGGCGAAATACATTGATGCGATCATGTCGCGTTTGACGCTCGTTGGGGCGATCTACATCACCGCAGTCTGCCTCCTACCCGAGTTTCTGATCCTTTATTGGAACGTCCCGTTCTATTTCGGCGGGACCTCATTGCTCATCATCGTCGTAGTGGTCATGGACTTCATGGCCCAGGTGCAGGCGCACCTGATGTCCCATCAGTACGATTCGTTGCTCAAAAAGGCCAATCTCAAATCCCATGGCCGGGGTGGGGCGGGCATGATCCGCTGATTCTCCCGGCGCGCAATTTCTCGAGGACCAGACCATGAAAGTACGTGCTTCGGTGAAGAAGATTTGCCGTAACTGCAAGATCATCCGTCGCAAGGGCGTCGTCCGCGTGATCTGCAAGGATGCCCGCCATAAACAACGGCAGGGTTGAAACGCGCTTGCGGCTGTTGAGCGCGGGACGTATAATTGCCGACTTTTTCGATTATATGAAGAAAGATAGCCCGGAGGAGTGAGGGGCATGGCCCGTATTGCCGGAATTAACATCCCAGGTCACAAGCACTGTGGTATTGCGTTGACCGCGATCTATGGCATCGGACGAACGCGCGCCAGGGAGATCTGTCTGGCGGCGGGTGTGGATCCGTCGACCAAAATGAACGCGCTGTCGGATGCGCAGATCGACGCGATTCGGGCCGAAGTGTCCAAGTACACGGTCGAGGGTGATCTGCGGCGCGAAGTTTCCATGAACATCAAGCGACTGAAGGATCTCGGTACCTACCGTGGTATCCGACATCGCCGTGGTTTGCCCGTACGCGGGCAGCGTACCCGGACCAATGCGCGTACCCGCAAAGGGCCGCGTCGGATGATCAAGAGGTAATCAAGGATTATGGCCAAGAGTGTCAAGGCTAAGAAGAAGGTCAAGAAGAGCGTCGCCGACGGCGTGGCGCACGTTCACGCGTCCTTCAACAATACCATCGTCACCATCACCGATCGGCAAGGCAACACGCTGACTTGGGCCACGGCCGGTGGGAGTGGTTTCCGAGGTTCCCGCAAGAGCACGCCTTTCGCTGCCCAGGTGGCTGCGGAGCGTGCCGGGCGAGCCGCGCAGGAATACGGTGTGAAGAACCTCGAGGTGCGTGTCAAGGGGCCGGGACCGGGCCGTGAGTCGGCCATCCGTGCGCTCAACGCTGTGGGTTTCAAGATCACCAACATCAGTGACGTGACGCCCATTCCTCACAACGGTTGTCGTCCGCCCAAGAAGCGACGTGTCTAAATTTCCGGGGGTTCGTTTTGGCTAGGTATATCGGAGCTAAGTGCCGTCTTTGCCGCCGTGAGGGGGCAAAGCTGTTTCTGAAGGGCGAGAAATGCTATACGCCCAAGTGCGCCATGGAAAATCGCGCTTTTCCACCGGGTCAGCATGGCCGGCGCCGTACACGCCTTTCCGACTACGCCCTGCAGTTACGGGAAAAACAGAAAGTGCGTCGTATTTACGGTGTCT
Source organism: Gammaproteobacteria bacterium (assembly GCA_015491615.1). Classification (GTDB taxonomy): domain Bacteria; phylum Pseudomonadota; class Gammaproteobacteria; order S012-40; family S012-40; genus S140-43. The sequence goes on along the minus strand of WFVN01000173.1, from coordinate 7,469 downwards.
TGGAAAAACAGTTCCGCCTCTATTACAAGGAGGCCGATCGACGCAAAGGCTCCACCGGCGAGAATCTGCTTCAGCTCCTGGAGCGGCGCTTGGACAATGTTGTCTATCGCATGGGGTTCGCCAGTTCTCGTGATGAGGCCCGCCAACTGGTCCGTCACAACGGCGTGCTGGTGAATGGTAAGCGGGTCAATATTCCTTCCTACCAGGTGGGCCCCGAGGACGTCATCTCCCTGAGCGAGAAGGCGAAGTCTCAGGATCGGGTCAAGAATGCCTTGGAGGCCGCCCAGCAGCGTGGTTTCGTCGATTGGGTACAGGTGGATCCCGGGAAGATGGAGGGGGTCTTCAAGCGTGTGCCGGAGCGTAGCGCCCTGCCCTCCGACATCAACGAACATCTCATCGTCGAGCTCTATTCCAAGTAATCCCGGCGAGCAGCGCCGTAGGGAGAGAATCATATGCAGGCAGTTATCCCGGATCTCCTCAAGCCTCGTCTGGTCGAGGTGAAGAACTTGTCCGACACCCGTGCGCGGGTGATTCTGGAGCCCCTGGAGCGTGGGTTCGGACACACCTTGGGCAATGCCCTGCGCCGCATCCTTCTTTCTTCCATGGTCGGCAGCGCCGTGGTGGAGGTGCAGATCGACGGTGTCTTGCACGAATACAGTGCCATTGAGGGCGTCCAAGAGGATGTCATCGAGATCCTTCTGAATCTCAAGCAGCTCGCCATTCGCATGCATGCGCGTGAAGAGGCCACTTTGACCCTCAACAAGAAGGGGCCGGGCATCGTGACCGCTGCGGACATCGCTCTGGACCATGACGTGGAGATCGTCAATCCAGATCTGGTCATCGCCAACCTCACCAAGTCCGGCGAGTTGAACATGACCATGAAGGTGGCTCGCGGGCGCGGTTATCAGCCGGCGATCCAGCGTGCCGGCGAGGGAGAGGATCGACCCATCGGTCATCTCTATCTGGATGCCTCCTTCAGCCCTATCCGCAAGGTGGCCTACCAAGTGGAGAGCGCGCGTGTCGATCAGCGCACCGACCTGGACAAGCTCATCATCGAGGTGGAGACCAACGGTACCATCGATCCTGAGGAGGCCATCCGTGCCGCCGCCACCATCCTCCAGGATCAGCTTTCTTTCTTCGTCGATCTCGAGGGCCGCGAGGCGGCCACCCCGCAGCAGGCCGAGTACAACATCGACCCCATTCTGCTGCGTCCGGTGGACGATCTGGAACTGACCGTCCGCTCGGCCAATTGCTTGAAGGCGGAGAACATCTATTACATCGGCGACTTGGTGCAGAAGACGGAGGTGGAGCTCCTCAAGACGCCCAATCTGGGCAAGAAGTCGCTCACCGAGATCAAGGACGTCCTGGCCTCCAAGGGCCTGTCCCTCGGGATGAAGCTGGAGAACTGGCCGCCTCCGGGCCTCAAGGACCAGAAAGAGAGCGCCTGAGCTCCAGTGGCTCCGGGCGCTGTCCTACCCATTCGACTGATCGGAACAAGGTACAACGACCATGCGTCATCGTAAGGCAGGCAGAAAGCTGGGTCGCAACAGCAGCCACCGCAAGGCGCTCATGCGCAATCTTGCCAACGCGCTGTTCACCCATGAGACCATCAAGACCACTTTGCCCAAGGCCAAGGAGCTGCGGCGGGTGGCCGAGCCCCTCATCACCCGGGCCAAGACGGACACGGTGGCCAACCGCCGTCTCGTGTTCAGCCGTCTGCGCGACCGTGACGTGGTGACCAAGCTGTTCACTGACCTCGGGCCCCGCTTCAAGGAGCGCCCCGGCGGCTACATCCGCATCCTCAAGTGCGGTTTCCGCGACGGTGACGCCGCCCCCATGGCCTACGTGCAGTTGGTGGAGAGGCCGAAGGCCGATGCGTCTGCACAGGCGGAGTCCCAGGCCAGCGCCGAGGGCGAGGGCGCCAAGGCCGAATAAGCCGCACCTCGTGTGGACACCGACGGGGCCGATGGGGTGACTCATCGGCCCTGTTCATTTGGAGGGGCTGATGATCCTGCTGTTCACCGATTTCGCCTGGGACGGCCCCTACGTGGGGCAGATGAAGGCCCGTCTGCTGGCGGCTGGTGTGGGGCCGGTGGTGGACCTCATGCACGATGCCCCCGCCTTCGATCCTCGCGCTTCCGCCTGTCTCCTGTGGGCCCTGGCCAGGCAACAGACGTCCCCGGCCCATTGGCTGGCGGTGGTGGATCCTGGCGTGGGCGGGGGGCGCCGGGCGGTGGCATTGGAAGCGGATAGCCACTGGTGGGTGGGTCCGGACAACGGCCTGTTCGCCTTGGTCGTACGCCATGCGACACGGGCGCGGGCCTTCGAGTTGCCGGTGTCCGAGACGGCAGCCCCTACCTTCCATGGACGCGATGTCTTCGCCCCCGCCATTGCTCGCCTCGCCCAGGCCGGTCCAGGAGATTGGCCGGCCATCGACCCGCGCTCTCTGGACCGGCCCTCTTGGCCGGACGACTGGCCGGCGGTGATCTACGTGGATGCCTTCGGCAATGCCATGACGGGGCTGCGTGCGGATCGTGTCCGTGGGAATGCTCGCATCCGCGTGGGTGAGTACTCGCTCACTCGGGCGCGTACCTTCTCCGAGCGACCGCCGGGCGAGGCCTTCTGGTATGCCAACAGCCTGGGTCTGGTGGAACTGGCGGTGAATTTGGGCAGTGCCGCCGAGCGCCTGGGGTTGCGACCGGGGGCCGCCGTGCAGGTCCTTTCTTGACGCTCAAGCCGCCGGCTCCCGGGCCCGTTCCAACAGGGGTTTGAGGAAGCGGCCAGTGTGGGACTCCGGGTGCGCCGCTACCGCCTCCGGGGTGCCCACGCAGACGATTTCGCCGCCGCCCTCGCCCCCTTCCGGTCCCAGGTCGATGAGCCAGTCGGCGGTCTTGATGACTTCCAGGTTGTGCTCGATCACCACCACCGTGTTGCCCTGATCGCGCAGGCGGTGGAGGACCTGCAGGAGTTGGTGGATGTCGTGGAAATGGAGGCCGGTGGTGGGTTCGTCGAGGATGTAGAGGGTGCGGCCGGTGTCGCGCTTGGACAGCTCCTTGGCTAGCTTCACGCGCTGGGCCTCGCCGCCGGAGAGGGTGGTGGCGCTCTGCCCCAGGCGCACGTAGGAGAGGCCCACGTCCATGAGGGTCTGGAGCTTGCGCGCCACCGCCGGGATGGGGGCGAAGAACTCACGTGCCTCCTCCACGGTCATCTCCAAGACCTCGTGGATGGTCTTGCCTTTGTAGCGGATCTCCAGGGTCTCCCGGTTGTAGCGCTTGCCCTTGCACACGTCGCACTGGACGTAGATGTCGGCGAGGAAGTGCATCTCCACGCGGATCACCCCGTCCCCCTGGCAGGCCTCGCAGCGCCCGCCCTTGACGTTGAAGCTGAAGCGCCCCGGGGTGTAGCCGCGCGCGCGTGCCTCCGGGGTGGCGGCGAAGAGCTCGCGGATGGGGGTGAACAGGCCGGTGTAGGTGGCCGGGTTGGAGCGCGGGGTGCGACCGATGGGGCTCTGGTCGATGTCCACCACCTTGTCGATCAGCTCCAGGCCGAGGATCTCGGCGCAGGGGGCCGGGTCTTCACTCACCGTGCCGTTCACCGCCAGGGCGGCGTTGCGGTAGAGGGTGTCGTTGACGAGGGTGGACTTGCCCGAGCCGGAGACGCCGGTGACGCAGGTCATCAGCCCCACGGGGATGTCCACGTCCACTCCCTTGAGGTTGTTGCCGCTGGCGCCGCGGATGCGGATCAGCCGTTCGGGATCGGGGGCATGGCGCTTTTCGGGCACCTCGATGCGGCGCCGGCCGGAGAGGTACTGGCCGGTGAGGGAGTCCGGGTGGCGGATGATCTCCTCCGGGGTCCCCTGGGCGACGACGCGCCCGCCGTGGACGCCGGCCCCGGGGCCGATGTCCACCACGTGGTCGGCGGTGCGGATGGCGTCCTCGTCGTGTTCCACCACGATGACGGTGTTGCCCAGGTCGCGCAGGTAGCGGAGGGTGTTGAGGAGACGTTCGTTGTCCCGTTGGTGGAGGCCGATGGAGGGCTCGTCGAGGACGTACATGACCCCCACCAGGCCGGCGCCGATCTGGCTGGCCAGGCGGATGCGCTGGGCCTCGCCGCCGGAGAGGGTGTCCGCCTGGCGGGCCAGGTCCAGGTAGTCCAGGCCCACGTTCACCAAGAAGCGTAGGCGGTCGCGGATCTCCTTGAGGATGCGTTCGGCGATCTCTCCCTTGGCCCCGGGGAGTCGCAGGTCGAGGAAGAATTCCAGCGCCCGCCCCACCGGCATGCGGGTGACCTCGGGGAGATTGCGGCCGGCGACGAAGACGTTGCGGGCGGCGGCGTTGAGGCGCGAGCCGCCGCATTCCGGGCAGGGCTGGTGGCCCAGGTATTTGGCCAGTTCCTCGCGCACGGCGTTGGATTCCGTCTCCCGGTAGCGCCGTTCCATGTTGGGGATGACGCCCTCGAAGGGCTGGCGCTTGCACACCGTGCGTCCGTCCTCGGCCCGGTAGCGGACCTCGATGGCCTCGTCGCCGGTGCCGTAGAGGATGCGTTTTTGGGTCTCGGCCGGGAGGGCCTGGAAGGGGGTGTCGATGTCGAAGCCGTCGTGCTCGGCGAGGGCGCTGAGGAGACGGAAGTAGTAGGCGTTGCGGCGGTCCCAGCTACGGATCGCCCCGGCGCGCAGGGACAGTTCCGGGTGGCTGACCACCTTCGCCGGGTCGAAGTAGGTGCGCGAGCCCAGGCCGTCGCAGGCGGGGCAGGCGCCGTGGGGGTTGTTGAAGGAGAACAGGCGCGGTTCCAGCTCCGGCAGGCTGAAGCCGCACACCGGGCAGGCGTAGCGGGCGGAGAAGGTGAGGGTGCGGTCTTCGTCCATGGAGGCGGCGCGCGCCAGGCCGTCGCCCAGGTGCAGGGCCGTTTCCAGGGACTCGGCCAGGCGCTGGCGGATGTCCAGGCGGATCTTGAAGCGGTCTACCACCGCCTCGATGGTGTGCTTGCGTTTCTTGTCCAACTCGGGGACCTGGTCCAGGTCCACGACCTCGCCGTCGATGCGGGCGCGTACGAAGCCCTGGGCGCGCAGCTCGGCGAGGAGCTGGGCGTGTTCGCCCTTGCGCCCCTCCACCACCGGGGCGAGGAGCATCCAGCGCCCCCCTTCCGGCTGGGCCAGAAGGGCGTCCACCATCTGGCTCACCGTCTGCGCCGCCAGGGCCTCCCCGTGCTCGGGGCAGCGCGGCTCGCCGGCGCGGGCGTAGAGGAGACGCAGGTAGTCGTAGATCTCGGTGATGGTGCCGACGGTGGAGCGGGGATTGTGGGAGGTGGACTTCTGCTCGATGGCGATGGCCGGGGAGAGTCCTTCGATGTGGTCCACGTCTGGCTTTTCCATCACCGACAGGAACTGGCGTGCGTAAGCGGACAGGGACTCCACGTAACGCCGCTGCCCCTCGGCGTAGATGGTGTCGAAGGCGAGGGAACTCTTGCCCGATCCGGACAGGCCGGTGATGACGATGAGGCGATCGCGGGGGAGGGCGAGGTCGATGTTCTTGAGGTTGTGGGTGCGCGCCCCACGGATGCGGATCTGGTCCATGTGAATTCTTGGTGGGAAGGGAACCTGCTAATATAAAACCTTTTCCGTTACTCGGGCAAAGCGTCCGGCATGAGACGAGCGGAGGGACAAACGGTTCCATGACGAGCACGGGAATGAGTCCACGGGAGCGGCGCGCCGCCGGCGCCCTGGCGGGTATCTATGCCCTACGCATGCTGGGCCTGTTCATGATCCTGCCCATCTTTTCTCTCTACGCCGACGTCCTGCCCGGGGCGACGCCCTTCCTCATCGGCGTGGCCATCGGCATCTATGGGCTCACCCAGGCGGCCTTCCAGATCCCCTTCGGACTCGCCTCCGATCGTATCGGGCGCAAGCCGGTGATCGTCCTGGGTCTGCTGCTATTCGCCGTTGGCAGCGTGGTGGCGGCCCTGGCCGATAATATCGGGTGGATCATCGTCGGTCGGGCGTTGCAGGGAGCGGGAGCCATCGCCGCCGCCATCATGGCCCTGAACGCCGATCTGACGCGCGAGGAGAACCGCCTCAAGGCGATGGCCATGATCGGCATGAGCATCGGACTGGCCTTCGCCGCCGCCCTGGTGCTGGGGCCGTTGCTGGACACTTTCATCGGCCTGTCCGGCATCTTCTGGCTCACCGCCGTGCTCGCCCTGGTGGCGGTGGCGGTGGTGTTGTGGGTAGTGCCGACGCCGGTGGTCTCCCGCCGCCACCGGGACGCCGAGCCGGTGCCGGGGCAGTTCCGCGCAGTGCTCACCCATCCCCAACTCCTGCGCCTGGACGCCGGCATCTTCCTCCTGCACCTGGTGCTCACCGCCACCTTCGTCGCCGTGCCCCTGGCCCTGCGCGACGAGGCCGGCCTGCCCTCGGGGCACCACTGGTGGGTCTATCTGCCCGTGCTCCTCGTTGGCATGGGTGCGATGATCCCCTTCGTGGTGATGGCGGAGAAGCGGCGCAAAATGAAGCGGGTGTTCGTGGGGGCGGTGGCCGCCCTAGGGGTGGCGGAGTTGATCCTGGCCTTCGGCCATGCCCATCTAGCCACCCTGGTGGGGGCCTTGATGATCTACTTCGTCGCCTTCAACATCCTTGAGGCGACCCTGCCCTCCCTGGTGGCGAAGACTTCTCCCCCGGACATGAAGGGCACGGCCATGGGGGTCTATTCCAGTGCCCAGTTCCTCGGCGCCTTCCTCGGTGGCGTGGCCGGTGGCGCGGTCCTGCAGCAGGCCGGCATCGGCGGCGTGTTCCTGTTCGCCGCCGCCATGGTGGGGGTGTGGCTGGTGATCGCTGCGACCATGGAAAGCCCCCGCTACCTGGTCAGCCAGGTGATCGCAGTGGGCGATGTGAGCCGCGCCGAGGCGGCCGACCTGGCCTCGCGCCTGTTGGCCATCCCCGGAGTGGCGGAGGCGGTGGTCATCCCCGAGGACGGGGTGGCCTATTTGAAGGTGGACGCGGAGACCCTGGACCAGGAGGCCCTGGAACGCATGCGCCAGAAACTGGCCTGGCGCGCGGGGATGGCGGAAACGGCGTCCGGTTCGGGTTGAGTCGGGCGGAGCCAAATCGAAACACGACTTTTAGGAGCGGAACATGGCGCGTGGTGTCAACAAAGTGATTCTCATCGGCAATCTGGGACGTGACCCTGAGGTACGCTACATGCCCAGCGGACAGGCGGTGGCCAACGTGACCATCGCCACCTCGGAGACTTGGCGCGACAAACAGACCGGCGACCAGCAGGAGCGCACCGAATGGCACAATGTGGTGTTCTTCGGGCGCCTGGCGGAGATCGCCGGGGAGTACCTGCGCAAGGGTTCGCAGGTATACGTGGAGGGGTCGCTGCGGACGCGCAAATGGCAGGACAAGGAAGGACGCGACCGCTACACCACTGAGATCATCGCCAACGAGATGCAGATGCTGGGCGGGCGCGGTGGAC
>WFVN01000172.1 GCA_015491615.1 Gammaproteobacteria bacterium | reverse complement strand
GGCTCGGAGATGTGTATAAGAGACAGGGATGAGGGTGGCACCCTCGCCCGTCTCCGGGGCGATCGGTACCGGCGGCGGCTGGCTCATGCTCCACCACCACACGCCCACCAGGGCGAGGAGGAGGATGACGAGGAGGATGGTGGTCCAGCGCACCGGCCGGTAGCGGACGGTGGCCTGCTCGCGCAGGGAGACACGCTTGAGGGGCGGCGGCTCAGGGTGGGCGAGGCGCTCGTAGGCGGCGACGAGGGGTTCTTCGGGCAGCTCCAGCAGGCGCGCGTAACGGCGCAGGAAGTTGCGCGCGTAGATGGGCGCGGCGAAGCGCTCGAAGGCGTCGGCCTCCACGGCGCGGATCAGGTCAGACGAGACGCCCAGGCGCAGGGCCACGTCCTTGACGCTCAGGGCCTGCGATTCGCGCCGTCGGCGCAGGACCTCGCCCGGCCCCCGCTCGCTGTCGAGGAGGTCTTGGACGAGCGTATCTTGCCGGCTCGGTCGTTCTTCGCCCGGGGCCTTGGGCATGGGATCGTTCATGGCCGCTTCGTCCTCGTCGTCTGTCTCAGTCTGAGCGCCTCGGGGGAACGGGGGTGGCGCTCCCGCAAGGCGCGTTCGTCGTCGTCCGTCGGGCGCCCCTGGGCGCGCCCTATCTCGATCGCCAACCACAGCCCCTCGGGCCCCAAGGGACCGAGGGCCCGGGCGCGGGCCAGGAGGCGATCGGCGCCGTCGGCATCACCGGCCTCCCAACGCAGGCGGGCGAGGGCGACGAGGCTGGCGGGGCGATTGGAGTCCAGGGCCAGGGCCTTCTCCAAGGCCTCTTGCGCGGTCGCCCGTTCGCCGGCGCGCAGGGCGCACAGCCCCAAGTTTTCCCACGCCGCCTGCGGTGTCCGGTAACCGGGCTGGGCGAGGGCGGCGCGGAATTGGTCCATCGCCTCCCGGTAGCGTCCGCGGGCGCACAGAAAGGCACCATAATTGTTATGCAGATCGCCCGCCAGGGCCAGATTTCGTGCCTCCGGCAGGTCTCCTTCGTCGTCCGGATCCAGACGCTCCAGGGCACGCCGGAAGGCGGCCTCGGCCTCCTCCCAGCGACCCAGCGCCTGGTAGGCGAGGCCTTCGACCATGAGCACGTCCACGCGCGCCGGGCGCAGTTCCTCGGCTTTCTTCAGCTTTTCCAGAGCCATGGCGTAGTCGCCCTGGCGATAATAGCCCACCCCCAGTTGGTAGTTGATGTCGGCCAGTTCCGCGCGCTTGCCGTTCACCGCGCAGCCGGCCAGGGCGAGGGCGATCACCCAGGCACCCCAGCGGTCCATGGCCCTCAAGCGGCCCCCCGGCCCTGCTGCAGGCGCCGGCTGCGGCGGGTGCGGTCGCGCACCCGTCCGGCCAACTGGCCGCAGGCGGCGTCGATCTCCTGGCCGCGGGTCTTGCGGGTGATGGTGGTGATGCCGGCGCGCAGGAGGATGTCACGGAAGCGGTCGATGGCCGCCTGCGGCGAGCGCCGGTAGGGCGCCCCGGGGAAGGGGTTGAAGGGGATCAGGTTGACCTTCGCCGGCACCCCCTGGAGGAGGCGCACCAGGGCGCGGGCGTCCTCGGGGCGGTCGTTCACCCCGTCGAGCATGACGTACTCGAAGGTGGTGCGGGAGCGCCCGTCGGCGGTGTAGCGGCGGCAGGCCTCCAGCAGCTCGGCGATGGGATATTTCTTGTTGAGGGGCACCAGACGGTCGCGCAGTTCGTCGGTCACCGCGTGCAGGGAAACGGCCAGGGCGATGCCGCCGGTGGCTTCGCGCAGGCGGTCCAGGGCGGGCACCACGCCGGCGGTGCTGAGGGTGACGCGGCGGCGGGAGAGCCCGTAGGCGTGGTCGTCCAACATGAGGGAGACGGCGCGCACCACGTTGTCGAAATTCAGCAGGGGCTCGCCCATGCCCATGAGGACCACGTTGGTGATGACGCGCGCCTCCCGCGGGCGGTTGCCCAGGGCGCGGTTGGCCACCCACAACTGACCGATGATCTCGTCCACGGTGAGGTTGCGGTTGTAACCCTGGCGGGCGGTGGCGCAAAAGTCGCAGTTGAGGGTACAGCCCACCTGTGAGGAGACGCACAGGGTGCCGCGTCCCTCCTCGGGGATGAACACCGTCTCGATGGCGTTGCCGTCCGCCAGGCGCAACAACCACTTGCGGGTGCCGTCCGGGTCCTCCCGGTCCAGCACCACCTCCGGCGGGCGTATCTCGGCCACCTCCGCCAGGCGCGCGCGCAGGCCCTTGGAAAGGTTGGTCATGGCCAAGAAGTCGTCCACCCCGAACTGGTAGATCCATTTCATCAATTGAGTGGCGCGAAAGGGCTTCTCCCCCAACGACCGGCAAAAGGCGGCCAGTCCGGCCCGGTCCAGGGCCAGGAGGTTGGTGCGCGCGCCCCCCGCCTCAGCGGGTGCGGGGGTGGATTTCGATCTGGGAGAAGAAATAGGCGATCTCCTGGGCGGCGGTTTCGGGGGCGTCGGAACCGTGCACGGCGTTCTCGTCGATACTGGACGCGAAATCGGCGCGGATGGTTCCCGGAGCCGCTTCCTTGGGATCGGTGGCGCCCATGATCTCACGGTTCTTGGCGATGGCGTCCTCGCCTTCCAGGACCTGCACCATCACCGGCCCGGAAATCATGAATTCCACCAGATCGTTGAAGAAGGGGCGCTCGCGATGGACGGCGTAGAAACCTTCCGCCTGCTCGCGGGTGAGGTGCAACATCTTGGCCGCGACGATACGCAGGCCGGCCTTCTCGAAACGGGCGTAGATCTCACCGATGTGGTTCTTACCCACGGCGTCGGGCTTGATGATGGACAGGGTACGTTCGATGGCCATGATGTCCTCGTCTCGTGAAAAGGGGCGGGTTGACGAAAGAGGCGCGTATTTTAGGGCCCACCCCCGCAGCAGGCAATGCGTCGAGAAAAATTAAAGATTTGCCGGACCGGGTTCGATGGGGGGGCATGCGCCCGTTGCTCGTCGCCATCCCCCATGCGCTGCTCTGCCTGGTCTTGCTGGGGGCCCCGCCCGCCGGGGCCAATCCGGGCTACACACACGCCCATGCCATAACGCCGCTCGCCATCCAGCCGCGAGGAGAGGCGACCCGACTCTATTTCGACCGCGCCCAGGCCGAGGCAGCACGCGCCGCCCTGGAGCGGCCTGCACGCGTGGAAACGGTCACCATCGAACGATACCTCACCACCCTCAGCCTGGTGTTCGCCGACCACCGCGCCGCACGCCGCGCCTTGCGCCGGCTGCGCAGCCACGGAATAGACGCCTTCCTGCGCCGTTACCGCCTGGGCGGCTGGATCGTCCACGCCGGCGCCCACGCCGACCCCCGCCTGAGCGAGGAACGGCGCGCCTTTCTGCGTCGCTTGGGTTATACCCAGGTCCTGGTGGGCGAGGTGCGCCGCCCGGTGACCGCCTACCGGCTCGTCCCCCTACTCGCCGATGATCTGCCCCGCCCGAGTCTCCCCCTGCGCCTGAGCTTGTCGGCGGAAAATCAGGCCCGGCGATGGGACAATCGTTGGGTGAACGACCGACGCCTGCAAGCCAAGTTGCGTAGCCACGCCCGGCGGGGTGGATGGGAGGCCGCTTTCGACCTGCAACTGCGAGGGTGGATTGACGCCGAGCGCCCCGAAGACACTTACTTGCGCCCCACCTTCGGCCCCACTTACCTGCGCCACCGGGGTGCCGACGGCGACTGGCGCCTCGGCCTCATCGACCCTGCGGACGACGACCCCACCCCTACCCGGCGCCTCGTCCGCCCGGACCTCAGCGCTCCTCCCCCCTTCCGGGCCACGC
>WFVN01000171.1 GCA_015491615.1 Gammaproteobacteria bacterium | reverse complement strand
GCGTAGCACCGTGGTCTATCCCGGCATGGTCCTGCCCCTCTCCGTGGGCCGCGAACGTTCCATCGCCGCCGCCCAGGAGGCGGCCAAGAACGAACGCCCCCTGGGCATCGTCCAGCAGAAGGACCCGGCGGTGGAGGAACCCGGTCCCGACGACCTCTACGCCATCGGCACCGAGGCGGCCATCCTCCGATACGTCACCGCCAAGGAGGGCAGCCACCACATCGTCGTCCAGGGCCTGCGCCGCTTCCGCATCCGCGAGTTCATCGACGGCCACCCCTACCTCCTGGCGCGGGTGGAGTACCTGGAAGAGCCGGAAGTGGAACTGGACGAGGAGCTCGAGGCGCGCATGGAGCACCTCAAGCGCGAAATCGAAGAGGCCCTCGAGCTCATGCCCCACGTGCCCGCCGAGCTGGGCGCGGCGGTGCAGTCCACCAACGCCCCGGGCCTGCTGGCGGACCTGGTAGCCCACTTCCTCGACATCGAGCCAGAACAGAAGCAGGAAGTCCTGGAGACCCTGGACGTCAAGAAGCGCCTGGAGAAGGTGGCCGAACTCCTCGCCCACCGCCTCGCCGTCCTGCGTCTCACCAAGGAGATCGAGAAACAGACCAAAGAAGCGGTGGACCAGCGCCAGCGGGAATACATCCTGCGCGAGCAGCTCAAGGCGATCCAGCGGGAGCTGGGGGAAGTGGAACCCAAGGCCGCCGAGGTCGAGGAGCTGCGTAAGGCCATCGCCGAAGCGAAGATGCCCGAGGAGGTGGAGAAGGAGGCCTTGGACGAACTGGCGCGTCTGGAGCGCCTCCCCGAGGGGGCGGCCGAGTACTCGGTGGTACGCAATTATCTAGACTGGCTCATCAGCCTACCCTGGTCGGTGCTCTCCGAAGAGCACATCGACATCGACAAGGCGCGGAAAATCCTCGACGAGGACCACTACGGCCTGGAGAAGATCAAGAAACGCATCCTCGAATACCTGGCGGTGCGCAAGCTCAATCCGGAAGGGCGCAGCCCCATCCTCTGCTTCGTCGGCCCGCCGGGGGTGGGCAAGACCTCCCTCGGGCGCTCCATCGCCCGCGCCGTGGGGCTGGAGTTCGTACGCGTGAGTCTCGGCGGCGTGCACGACGAGGCGGAGATCCGCGGCCACCGACGCACCTACGTGGGGGCCATGCCCGGCAACATCGTCCAGGGCATCCGCAAGGCCGGCACTCGCAATCCGGTGATGATGCTGGACGAGATCGACAAGCTCGGCGCCAGCATCCAGGGTGACCCGGCCGCCGCCCTCCTGGAGGTCCTGGACCCGGAGCAGAACAGCACCTTCCGCGACAACTACCTGGGAGTCCCCTTCGACCTCAGCAAGGTGTTCTTCATCGCCACCGCCAATGTCCTCGACAACATCCCTGGGCCCCTGCGTGACCGCATGGAGGTCATCGAACTGCCCGGCTACACGGACGAGGAGAAGGTGGAGATCGCCAAGCGCTACCTGGTGCGCCGGCAGCGGAAGCTGGCGGGGCTGACGGAAGACCAGTGCGAGATCACCGAGGCGGCCCTGGTGGACATCGTCCGCTACTACACGCGCGAGGCGGGTTGTCGGCGCCTGGAACAGAAGATTGGCGCCGTCTTCCGCCACGCCGCCCTGGTCATCGCCGAGGGCCAGAACGAGCACGTGCGCGTGGACGCCGAGGACCTGCCCAAGATCCTCGGCCCGCATCAATACGAGAGCGAGCTGGCCTTGCGCACCAGCCTGCCCGGGGTCGCCACCGGCCTCGCCTGGACGCCGGTGGGCGGCGACATCCTCTTCATCGAGGCCACCAAGGTGCCCGGCAGCGGCAAGCTCATCCTCACCGGCCAGTTGGGCGACGTGATGAAGGAGAGCGCCCAGGCGGCCCTCACCCTGGTGAAAGCGCACGCGCGCGGCTTGGACATCCCCATGGAGACCTTCGAGAAACACGACATCCACGTGCACATCCCCGCCGGCGCCATTCCCAAAGACGGCCCTTCCGCCGGCATCACCCTCTACACCGCCCTGGTGTCCCTGCTCACCGAGCGGCGCGTGCGCTCGGACGTGGCCATGACCGGCGAGATCAGCCTGCGCGGCCTGGTCCTGCCGGTGGGCGGCATCAAGGAGAAGGTCATCGCCGCCGCCCATGCCGGCATCAAGCTGGTGATGTTGCCCCAGGGCAACAAGAAGGACTTCGAGGACATCCCCCAATCGGCGCGCGAGAAGCTCCAATTCGTCTGGTTGGAACACGTGGACGAGGCCCTGAAGGTCGCCCTGGAGGGGTAGACCGGAACGGTGCTTGCTAGGGTCTGCTCCCGCCCAGGAGCCGGACCCATGGACATCACCCTGGAAGACTACGAACGCCTGAACCCGGTGGCTGAGGTCCGCCACCGGGGGCAGGTGTTGCGTTACGCCACCCCCAACCGCACCACGTTCTGGCGCGTCCAGACCCTCTTCGAAAAGGAGCCGGACACCATCGCTTGGCTGGACGGCTTCGACGAGGGCGCCACCCTGGTGGACATCGGTGCCAATGTGGGCATGTACACCGTCTATGCCGGGGTGATGCGCAAGGCCCGGGTCTTCGCCTTCGAGCCGGAATCGCAGAACTTCGCCCTCCTCAACCGCAACATCGCCCTCAACGATTTGGCGGAGCGGGTCACCGCCTACCCTCTCGCCCTCGCCGACCGGCACGGCCCCGGACGGCTGCACCTGAGCCGGCTCGAGGCCGGCGGCTCCTGCCACAACTTCGGCGAGGCACGCGATTTCCGCGGACAACCCATGCGACCGGCCTTCGTCCAGGGGGCCTTCTCCCTGCGCCTGGACGAAATGGTCGCCAGCGGCGCCATTCTCCCGCCGGAACACGTCAAGATCGACGTGGACGGCATCGAGGATCAGGTAATCGCCGGCATGGAGGGCCTCCTGGCCAATCCCCGGCTGCGTTCCGTGCTCGTGGAGATCAACACCCACCTGGACGAACACCGAGCCATCGTCGATCGCATGGCCGACTTCGGCTTCCGCCACGACCCGGCCCAGGTGGAGGCGGCACGCCGCACCAGCGGACCCTTCGAAGGAGTCGGGAATTATGTCTTCTTCCGTTGAAGGCCGGGTGGCGTACCAGATCGCCAATGCCCCTTTGCGTCGTTTTCCCTACGATCACATCTACGTCGAGGAGGTGTTCGAGCCGGCCTTCTATGTGCGCATGCGCGCAATGCTGCCGCCGGATTCGGCCTACCGGGAAATCCAGGCGACGGGACGAGTGACGAAGGGTCTCTATCGGGAACGCCACCTCGTCGAGCTGACCGAGGAAGGGCTTGCCGCTCTGCGGCCAGCGCAGACGATATTTTGGAAAACGGTCGCCGACATTCTGCAATGCCGGTTGGTGATCGCTGCGGTGCTGTGCCGCTTCGACAAGCGGGAATGGCTGGAACGACCGCTGACCACGTCCATCAGTCTCATGCGCGACAAGCCCGGTTACGGCATCGGGCCCCATACGGACGCGGGTGACAAGATCGCCACGCTCCTTTTTTATCTACCCCAGGGAAGAGAGAACGAGCACCTCGGGACCTCTGTCTACTTACCTCGGGACCCCTACGCCCGTGTCAGATGCCACCAACACTACGAATACGATGAGTTCCATCGGATCTACACCGCCCCCTTCCGTCCCAACAGTCTCTTCGCCTTCGCCCGCAGCGATCGTTCCTTCCACGGAGTGGAACCCATCGAGACTCCCGGCGTAACGCGCGATCTATTGATCCTCAACATAAAGATGCTACCCCAAGGCATTGAAAAGGCCCGGGGGTACTGACGCCTGTCGGGCCTTTCTCATCCACGCCGACTTTTTTCAAGAAGCCGGATCGCACTCCAGGTGCACCTTCAAATGGTTGGATCGGGCGAACTCGACGATATACTCGTAGGCCTCGGGATCACGCTCCTTTAAGGCCTCATCCACCATCAGGCATTTCTCCCCGTTGATGATCACCGGCCGTACTTCCCGAGCGTAGTGCAGACGATGATCCGGACCGAACTCGCCCATGATGGAGGAAATCCGCTCGATCCAGTCGGAAGGGCGGAAACGGGCGCCGTCCTCACGTACGCTCTCGATCACCAGTTTGCAATGGCGGTCTTGCATGACGTCACCTCAAAAATATCTCGTTCCGATGTGGCTCGTGCAGGCTGGTTATCGTCCGCACGCACCGATTTCACAGACCGCCCGGGGCCTTTTTCCGCAGCGGTTTTGGCAGATTGTGACGCATGCAACGGCGCCAGGTTCCACGGCACGAACCGAACGGATAGAACGTTCGTTAAGGCAGGGGCTCAGAGGTGCGAGAGAATGGCCTGCTCCACTGCTTCTCGTGTGGGTTCCAGAGTCAGTGTCACCCCCTCGATGCTCTGGCGGATGGCCACGTCCGGGTCCTTGAGGCCATGCCCGGTGAGGGTGCACACCACCTTGGCCCCGGCGGGGATCTTGCCGGCACGGATGTCCTTCAGGGCCCCGGCTAGGGAGGTGGCAGAGGCCGGTTCGCAAAACACCCCTTCCTTCTGCGCCAGGAGCTTCTGGGCGGCGAGGATCTCCTCGTCGGTGCAGGCGTCGAACCAGCCTCCCGACTCCTTCTGCGCCGCCCAGGCCTTGTCCCAGCTCTGGGGGTGACCGATGCGGATGGCGGTGGCCACCGTCTCCGGCTGGTCCACCATCTGCCCGCGGATGAAGGGGGCGGCGCCGGTCGCCTGGTAGCCCACCATCTTGGGGCGGTTGTTGACGATGCCATGTTCCAGGTATTCACAGTAACCCATCCAGTGGGCGGTGATGTTGCCGGCATTGCCCACCGGCAGGCAGTGGTAGTCGGGGGCACACTCCAGCTCCTCGATGATCTCGAAGGCGGCGGTCTTCTGCCCCTGGAGGCGGTAGGGGTTGATGGAGTTGACGATGGTCACCGGGGCACTTTCCCCCACCTCTTTGACCAGCCGCATGCCCTCGTCGAAGTTGCCCTTGATCTGCAACACCACCGCCCCGTGCATCATCGCCTGGGCCAGCTTGCCGAGGGCGATCTTGCCGTCGGGGATGAGGACGAAGGCAGTGATGCCGGCGCGCGCGGCGTAGGCGGCGGCGGAGGCGGAGGTGTTGCCGGTGGAGGCGCAGATGACCGCCCGGCTGCCCTCCTCCACCGCCTTGGTCACCGCCATGGTCATGCCCCGGTCCTTGAAGGAGCCGGTGGGGTTCAGGCCCTCGTACTTGACGTACAGGTCCACCTCCAGCCCCAGCTCCCGGGGGATGTTGTTGAGACGGATGAGCGGCGTGTTCCCCTCCCCCAGGGAGATGACACGAGTGTCGTCGTGCACCGGCAGGCGGTCGCGGTATTTGTCGATGAGTCCGGTGTAGCGGGGTCGGAAGGGCATGGCGGTTCCTCTCGATCAGGATTCCAGGGTTTCCAGGCGGATGCGCTGGATCTCTCCGCGGATGCTGGGCAGGGCGGTGATGGCGGCAAGGGCGCGGTTCATGTTCGCCTCGCGCACCCGATGGGTGAGGAGGATGATGGTGGCATCCTCGCCCGGGGCCGGAGGCTCCTTCTGCAGGATGGCTTCGATGCTGATGCGCTCGTCGCCGAGGATGCGGGTCACCTCGGCCAGCACCCCGGGGCGGTCCTCGGCGGTCATGCGCAGGTAGTAGGCGGTCTCCACCTCGTCCATGGGAAGGATAGGCAGGTCGGAGAGGGCGTCCGGCTGGAAGGCCAAGTGGGGGACGCGGTTCTCCGGGTCGGAGGTGAGGGTGCGCACCACATCGACGATGTCCGCCACCACCGCCGAGGCGGTGGGTTCGGCCCCGGCGCCGGCGCCGTAGTAGAGGGTGGGGCCGACGGCGTCGCCGTTCACCAACACCGCGTTCATCACCCCGTCCACGTTGGCGATGAGACGCCGATGGGGGATGAGAGTGGGATGGACGCGCATCTCCACGCCCGCAGCGGTACGTTTGGCGATGCCCAAGTGCTTGATGCGATAGCCCAGTTGCGCGGCGTAGTCCACGTCTTCGGGGGCAATGCGGGTGATGCCCTCGGTGTACACCTTGTCGAACTGCAAGGGGATGCCGAAGGCGATGGCGGCGAGGATGGTGAGCTTGTGGGCGGCGTCGATGCCCTCCACGTCGAAAGTGGGGTCGGCCTCGGCGTATCCCAGGCGCTGGGCCTCGGCGAGGACCTCGTCGAAGGGGGCGCCGCGGTCGCGCATCTCGGTGAGGATGAAATTGCCGGTGCCGTTGATGATGCCGGCCAGCCATTGGATGCGGTTGGCGGCGAGACCCTCGCGGATAGCCTTGATGATGGGAATACCGCCGGCCACCGCCGCTTCGAAAGCCACCATCACTCCCCTCTCCTGGGCGGCGGCGAAGATCTCGTTGCCATGCTTGGCGATGAGAGCCTTGTTGGCGGTGACCACGTGCTTGCCGTTGTCGATGGCGCGCAGAACCAGCTCGCGGGCGGGGGATTCCCCACCGATGAGCTCGACGACGATGGCCAGCTCCGGGTCGTCCACCACCTCGAAGGGGTCGCGGGTGAGAACGATGCCCGAGGTGTCGAACGGACGCTGGCGTTGGATGTCCCGGGCGCTGGCGCGGGTGATGGCGATACCCCGCCCGGCCCGCCGGGCGATCTCCTCGGCGTTGCGACGCAACACTTCCACGGTACCGCCGCCGACGGTCCCCAGTCCCAGAAGTCCCATCTTGACCGGATCCATGACCCCTCCTGAATTTATTTGGTCAGCAGTTTGTCTTTGCGGAACATCTCGCGAATGCCCCGGATCGCCTGCCGGGTGCGGTGCTCGTTTTCGATGAGAGCGAAGCGGACGAAGCCGTCGCCATACTCCCCGAAACCGACCCCGGGGGAGACCGCCACTTTGGCCTCGGTGAGCAATTTCTTGGCAAACTCCAGCGACCCCATGGGCCGGTAGGGCTCGGGGATGGGGGCCCATACGAACATGGTCGCCTTGGGGGGATCCACCGTCCAGCCGAGATTGTTGAGCCCGGCGCAGAGGACGTCCCGCCGCCGCCGATAAGTCTCGCGGATCTCGGTGACGCAGTCCTGGGGGCCCTCCAGGGCGGTGATGGCCGCCACCTGAATGGGAGTGAACATGCCGTAGTCGAGATAGGATTTGATGCGCGCGAGGGCGTTCACCAGGGTCGGGTTGCCGCACATGAAGCCCACCCGCCAACCAGGCATGTTGTAACTCTTGGAGAGGGTGAAGAACTCCACGCCCACGTCCTTGGCCCCGGGTACCTGCAGAAACGAGGGAGCTCGATAGCCGTCGAAGACGATGTCGGCGTAAGCCAGATCATGCACCACCCAGATGCCGTGCTCGCGGGCGATGGCCACCACCCGCTCGAAGAAATCCAGCTCCACGCACTGGGTGGTGGGGTTGCCGGGAAAATTGAGCACCAGCATCTTGGGCTTGGGCCAAGAGTCTTTGATGGCCTTCTCCAGCTCGGCGAAGAAATCCACCCCGGGCATCAAGGGAACGTGGCGGATGTCCGCACCGGCGATGACGAAACCGTAAGGGTGGATGGGATAGGTAGGATTGGGGACCAGGACCGCGTCCCCTGGTCCCACCGTGGCCAGGGCCAGGTGGGCGAGCCCCTCCTTGGAGCCGATGGTGACGATGGCCTCGGTCTCCGGGTCCAGGCGTACCCCGTAGCGGTTCTCGTACCAGATGCAGATCGCCCGGCGCAAACGTGGGATGCCGCGGGAAACCGAATAGCGGTGGGTGTCGCGGCGCTGGGCCGCCTCCACCAGTTTGTCGACGATGTGCCGAGGGGCGGCTTGATCCGGGTTGCCCATGCCGAAATCGACGATGTCTTCCCCCCGGGCACGGGCCTTGGCCTTCAGTTCGTTGACGATATTGAAGACGTAAGGCGGGAGGCGCTTGATCCTCTGGAATTCGGAAAACAAAACGGTGCCGTCCTACTCGCGGTGGATGGTTGGGCCTGTCTCACAAAAAGGGATGTCCGGACCTGGGAGCGTGTCGAGGTCCACCAGGGCGTGGCGACGATCGGTTATGTTACCATGAAAGCCCGCGATGATAGGGACCGGGGGGGCAATGCCATGCAGATCCACCAGGATTACGACCACACCCGTTACACTATCCGCGCTTACGAAGACCGCGCTCTCACCGTGATCGCCCCGCTGGATCTGCCCCCCGACGCCGATCCGGGAACCGTCCGTCGGGCGCAGCAAGCGCGTCTTCACTGCGTGGGGGAACCTGTGGTGGTGACACCGGAGCGGCTCATCACCGGCTGGATGAACGGTGACATCATGGACCTGCGAGCCGATCACCTGGAGGCGCTGTGTGCGGTGGAGATGGAGGTACTCATCCTGGGCACCGGCCCGCGCCAGGTCTTCCCCCACCCGCGTCACCTGGCGCCCCTCATGGAGCGAGGGATCGGTGTCGAGGTGATGGACACCGCCGCCGCCTGCCGCACCTACAACTTCCTCATCAGCGATGGCCGGCGGGCGGCGGCGGCATTGTTGCTCTGAGGCGGGCGCGGCGACCTCAGCCCGGCAATACCACGTCCAGAGAGTAGCCTTCCGCCTCCAGGATACGACGCAAGCGCGCCAGCGCTTCTACCTGGATCTGCCGTACCCGCTCGCGGGTGACGCCGATCTCATCCCCCACTTCCTCCAAAGTAGAGACGCGCTGGTCGTGAAGACCGAAACGGCGCACCACCACCTGCCTCTGCTTGGGGGTGAGGCGGTGCAGCCAAGAGTCCAGGAGGCGCTTCACGTCTTCGTCCTGCACTGCCCGACTGGGGTCGAGGCCCTGATCGTCGGGGATGGCGTCGAGGATGGAGCGTTCCGGATCACCGGCGATGGGTGCATCCACCGAGGTGGTGCGTTCGTTGAGACCGAGCATGCGCTCCACCTCGGAGACGGGTTTGTCCAGTGCCTGGGCGATGTCCTCAGGAGTGGGCTCGCGTATCCCTTCCTGGGAGCAACGACGGGCGGCGCGCAGGCAGGCATTGATCTCCTTCACGACATGCACCGGCAGGCGAATGGTACGCGCCTGATTCATGATCGCCCGTTCGATGGTCTGGCGGATCCACCACGTGGCGTAGGTGGAAAAACGGAAACCCCGCTCCGGATCGAATTTCTCGACCGCGTGGATGAGCCCCAGATTGCCCTCTTCGATGAGATCCAATAAAGGCAACCCGCGGTTGACGTACCGGCGAGCGATCTTCACCACCAGGCGTAGATTGCTCTCGATCATGCGCGCCCGGGCTCGGGCGTCACCCTGCTGTGCGAGACGGGCGAAATGGATTTCTTCCTCGGCGTTCAGGAGGGGGGTGTAGCCGATCTCGTTGAGATAGAGGCGGGTGGCATCGAGATCACCGTCGGAGGCATCTTTGCGCGCGCCCCGGCGTTTCGTCCGCGAACGTGTCAGCGCCGCCCGCTGGTGGGGAGTTTCGTCCCTGTCCTTCCAAACGGGGGCCGGATCCGTCGTCCCCATGATCGCCCTCGGGTCTTGCTTACGATCCATCGCCATACCTCCTGTCGGCTGTCTGTTCCTCACCGCGTGACGCGGCCCTGCCCGGCCCGTGGGGCAGGTGGACACGGACCCCTCCCTTGTCCGTTGGGCGCCGGCTTGTGCGCCGGTCTCGTGTCATCCCCCTCGTCGAGGAAGGAACTTCAGGGGGTCGACGGGTTTGCCGCGTCGGCGAATTTCGAAGTGCAGGGCGGCGCGCCCCCGATTGTCCCGGCCCATGCGGGCGATAATCTGCCCCGCGGCGACCCGATCCCCTTCCTTCACCAACAGTGTTTTATTGTGAGCGTAGGCGCTTAAGAAATTCTGATCGTGCTTGACGATGACAAGATTACCGTAGCCGATGAGGCCCTGGCCAGCATAGACCACCTCCCCGCCGGCTGCGGCGCGCACCGGGGCGTCGACACGGCCGCCGATGTCGATCCCCTTGTTCACCGGCGGCTGGAGACGGAAAGTGCGCAGGACCGGCCCCTGCACCGGCCAGCGCCAAACGATGGCCCCGCCGGGAGGGGCCATCGGCGGCGGCACGGGTCTCGTAGACGGGCGTTCTTCGATGCTCGGTGCCGGTGCATCGGCGCCCTCCATTTCTTCTTCCTCCCACCAGTTGGGGCGAGGCGGCGCCACGCGCAGGACTTGGCCGGGACGGATGGTGTAAGGCGGTTCGATACCGTTCCAACGGGCCAGGGTGCGGTAGTCCACCCCGTAGCGCCAGCCGATGGCGTAGAGGGTTTCGCCGGGACGCACCCGGTGGTGGACGTGGGCCCCGCAGGCGGCGAGGAACACCGCCAGGAGTACGGGCACGACCCAGCGGGGGGTCAAAAATAGGAGTCGATGAGATACCAAGCGCCGACCAATGCCACCACGGTCCAACCCACCCAGTCTATGTATCGACGCAAAAAGCGGTCCATGCGTTCCCCACCGACGCGTACCAAGGCGGCGAGCAGGAAGAAACGGCTCCCCCGTCCTACCAGAGAAGCGAGGACGAAAGCGGGGAAGGCCATCTGCATGACCCCGGCGGTGAGGGTGAAGACCTTGTAGGGAATGGGAGAGAAACCGGCCAGGAGCACCGCCCACACGCCCCATTCCTCGAACCACTGGCGACCGGTGAGATAGGGCTCCCAGTAACGGCTCTGGGCCAGCCAGGGCTCGATGAGATCGAAGGCGAAATAACCGATGAGGTAGCCGAACATCCCCCCCAGGACCGAAGCGACGGTGGTGAGCAGGGCGTACCACCACGCCCGTTCGGGGCGCGCCAGGGCCATGGGCAAAAGCATGACGTCCGGGGGGACCGGAAAGAAAGAAGACTCGGTGAAACTGACGGCGAAGAGGTAACGAGGGGCATGGCGGTGACGCGACCAACGCAGGGACCAGTCGTAGACACGGGCGAACAAGCCGCGCGCCGTACGGTCTTCCGTAGATTCGCCGGCCATCAGCGCAGGCCGCTCAACAGGGGTACGAAACTGGCTTCTTCGACCACTTCCACTTCCATGCCGCCAGTGGTGCGGGTGATGCGTTGCAGCATGAGACGATTCCGGGCAGCGGCGGGGATCACCAAGCGCCCGCCAAGGCGTAGTTGCGCCACCAGCGCCGCAGGGATCTCCTCCGCGCCGGCGGTCACCAGGATGGCGTCGAAGGGAGCGTGCTCGGGCCAGCCGATGGTGCCGTCATCGTGCTTGAGGTGGACGTTCCAGGCCTCCAGTTCGCGCAGACGCGCGCGCGCGCGGCGCAGCAGCCCGACGATGCGCTCGACACTGTACACCTCGTCCGCCAGGCGGCTTAGAACCGCCGTCTGGTACCCCGAACCCGTGCCCACCTCCAACACCCGTCCCGGACGCCGCCCGTCGATCAGCAGCGCCGTCATGCGTGCTACCGTGTAGGGACGAGAAATGGTCTGCCCGAAGCCGATGGGCAGGGCGGTGTCTTCGTAGGCACGGCTGGCCAGGGCTTCGTCCACGAAACGATGGCGCGGTATCTGCGCCATCACCTCCAGCACCCGCTCATCGTCGATACCCAAGTGACGCAGGCGCGCGGCCAGGCGTCGGCGGGTGCGGGGTGAAGTCATGCCGATGCCGTCCTTGTGCAAACGCATGTTCACCTTTCCAGTTCCTCCAGCCAGTGGGCCACCGGATCGATGGCCGGGTAACGGGTCAGGTCCACTTGAATGGGGGTAACGGAGACGTAGCCGTTCTCCACCGCATGGAAATCGGTGCCGGGACCGGCATCCTGCGCCGGTCCCGCCGGCCCCACCCAGTAGATGGTACGCCCGCGCGGATCGTGGTCGCGAATCACCGGCTCGGCCTTGTGCCGATGCCCCAGGCGGGTGGCCTGGAAGCCCCGGATCTCCTTCAGGGGCAGATCGGGCACGTTGACGTTGAGAATGGTGTCCGCGGGCAATGGATTGCGGCGCAAACCCAGTACCAAGCGACGGGTGACCTGGGCGGCGGTATCGAAATGACGACCGGCGTGCCCCACCAGGGAGACGGCGAGGGCCGGCAGCCCTAGGAAACGTCCTTCCACCGCCGCCGCCACGGTACCCGAATAGAGCACATCGTCGCCCATGTTGGCACCGTCGTTGATGCCGGATACGACCATGTCCGGCTCCTCCTCCAGGAGGCCGGTGATGGCCAGGTGGACGCAATCCGTGGGCGTGCCGTCCACGCAATAGCGTCCCGCCCCTTGCTCGAAGACCCGCAAGGGACGTTCCAGAGTGAGGGAATTGCTCGCGCCGCTGCGGTTGCGGTCGGGGGCGACGACGGTCACCTCGCCCAACGCGTCCAGAGCCCCGGCCAAGGCAGCCAAGCCGGGAGCGGAACAGCCGTCGTCGTTGCTGAGTAGGAGCCGGAGCACCGCGCCTCGCCGTTCGGGAACCGTTTGTCTGTATAATTTTTGACCCGCACGATGGGTCACCGGGAGGGCATTATGCCAAAAAACGAGGACGACGAGACACGCGAGTTTCGCGCTGCCGTGGCCGATGTTCGTCCCTTGCGCTCCCGGCGCGTACCACTGGAGCCTCCCCGACCCCGTTCACGTTCCTGCGTCCGGGAAGGCCCCTGGCCCGAACCATCGTCCGCCCCCACCCTCCATGATGCCCCCGAAGGCGACATGCTCGGCGGTGATACATATGTCATCCATGCCCGTCCAGGGGTGCAGAGGCGCGTGTTGCAGCGCTTGAAACGGGGGCAGTATAGTGTGGAGGCGCACCTCGATCTCCATGGTCACACCCGCGATCAGGCGCGGGCGGCGGTGGCGGCCTTCGTCCATCGTCAATGGCGCCGGGGCGCCCGTTGCGTGTGCATCATCCATGGCAAGGGACACCGTTCGGCACAAGGTCGTGCCGTCATCAAACACCACCTGACCATCTGGTTACGGCAACTGGAGGAGGTGACCGCGTTTTGTTCCGCACTCCCCAAGGACGGGGGTACCGGGGCCTTGTACGTACTGCTCAAAGGCTGAAACGACCCGACCATGCCCAGACGGCTCATCAAGCGCCATCTCCCCGATCCCGAACACATCCGTCAGCACAAATACGTCCGCGTCTTCGGGCGTCTCCTCCACGATCCCAATCTCTGGCACCTCAACAAACGCTCGGTGAGCGGCGCCGTCTCCGTCGGTCTGTTCTGTGCCTTCATCCCCGCCCCCATGCAAATGCTCCTCGCCGCCGCCATCGCCATCGCCGTGCGCGTCAACCTGCCCATCTCGGTGGCCCTGGTGTGGCTCACCAACCCTCTCACCATCCCTCCCATGTTCTACTTCGCCTACCGGGTAGGGGCGTGGATCATGGGTATCCCGCCCATGGAAGGTGAGATCGAGCTGACCATGGACTGGGTGCAGGAACTCCTCCAGACTCGTTGGCAACCCTTGTTGTTGGGTTCTTTTCTCGTCGGTTCGATGAGCGCGCTGTTGGGAAATCTGGTCGTGCGCGGCCTGTGGCGCCTGCTGGTGGTGCGCAACTGGCGCGCCCGCCGTCAACGGCGGGGCCAACCCCGGTGAGGCGTGCCCTCCCCGTTCTGCTCCTGCTCCTCGCCGCCTGCGCCCAGCCGGGCTCGGGGGCCTTCTATCCCCTGGGGGAACTGCGCCTGCGCGCCTTTCAGGACGGCGACACCCTGAACTTCGAATTCCTGGGGACCGAGGTCGGCGTCGCTACGGACGCCATGCCCTACGTCAACGGCACCCGCCGGGAACAATGGACCCGGGTACGCAACCCGCTGGATCTGGATCCGCCGCCCGACTTGGACCCCGAGATGGATCTGCTGGGTCTGGAGTGGCGCACCGATTTCAGTGGTACCTGGTCGGACCTGCTCGCCTTTTACCTCACCCAGGACGCAGACACCGGCACCCTCACCCTGCACGCCGTAGGGGTGGGCATCTTCGGCGGCCAGGAGGAGGCGGTGTACTGGTTGGACGAGCCGACCACGTTCATCCCCACTCTGGAGGGCTGGAGCGCGGCCACCGGCGCCTCGCCCTCTCTCACCCGCTACGATGCCTCCGGCCGTCCCATCGATACCAACGGCAGCCTGACCTTTGAATTCACTCCCCGGGGCACGGACACCGCTTTCACCCCCCTGGGGCGTTTCGAGAGCCTGGCCCTGGGCCTTAAGCTGTTCCTTTCCCTGCCCGGAGAGAACGGTTACACCGTCACTTGGAACGGCATCGCCTGGCTCCATCCCGCCCTTGGCATGGTACGCTACTCGGTGGACTTCAACCGCACCATCGGCAGCGAGTCCCGCCTGCTCAGTCTGGACTCGGTGGCCCTCGTCAACACCAACATCCCCCTGCCGGAGAGTCGCTGAATGTTCGGTGGTCGTGCGGGTCTCGAGCCCCGGAAGATGGAGGGGTGCTCAGCCGCGGTCCGCAATCCTGACCACCTGTCCCTCTTCGAGGATGCGTCCAGGCGCGAGCACCACCCGGTCCCCGGGCTGCAGGCCGGAACGGATTTCCACGTGAGTGGCATCTTTGATGCCGGTCTCCACCGCCCGGAAGTGGATCTTGCCATCGCGCAGGACCATCACCGCCGGTTCGCCATTCCTCTCGACGAGGGCGGCGAGAGGCAACTTCACCGCCTGCTCGTCGCCCCGGATGCGGATCTCGCCGGAGACCGGCTGGCCCAAGCGCAGAGGCGGGGCATTACGTCCCAGGGAGACCTCCACCTGAACGGCATCGGCCTCGCCGGTGGGCACGATGCGCAACACTTTCTCACGCCAGCGGCGATCGACGAAAGACGCGCTGGAGAGGACCACCGTCTGGCCGGGAGCGAGACGGGCGCCGTCGGTGGCGCTTACCCGCAGGTGCACCAGCTTGCGTCGATCATCCACCAATTTGA
This sequence comes from Gammaproteobacteria bacterium, assembly GCA_015491615.1. Lineage (GTDB taxonomy): Bacteria > Pseudomonadota > Gammaproteobacteria > S012-40 > S012-40 > S140-43. The sequence goes on along the minus strand of WFVN01000171.1, from coordinate 8,112 downwards.
GAATGGGTTGGGGCGGAGCCACCCACTGCCCGGGATGGGCCACCACCTCGGTGACGATGCCGGCGAAGGGGGCCTTGATCCGGGTCCGCTCCAGTTCCAACTTGGCCGCCGAGAGTTCCTCTTGGGCCACCGTGAGACGAGCGCTGGCCGTAGTCCAGTCCGCCTCCGCGTCTTCCAAGGCTTGACGAGACACCGCTCCCACTTGGAACGCCCGGCGCAGGCGTTCGAGGATCTTGTTGGCGCGGTTCACCTCTTCCTTCAGGGAGACGAGGGTGGCCTCGATGCGATTGACGCGCATCTTGACTTCCTGATCGTCCACACGCGCCAGCACCTGCCCTTTTTCCACCCGTTCCCCTTCCTGCGCCAACACCGCCACCAATTGCCCGGGAACGTGGCCGGTGACGTCCACCAGACGATCGCTCACCACCCGACCGGTGGCATGCACGGTCTCGTAGATGGGGCCCTGCATCACCGTCACCAGCGTCACCTCCGGCTCCCGCCCCTGCCACCAATTCCATAGGCCGAAGGTGGAAGCGGAAACTACCAGAGCCACGAGCATCAGCAACAGCGGGATGCCCAGAGCGCGGCGCAACCGCTTGGGCGGTGTCTCGGGTTGGGCGGGGGCAGGGGTGTCGAAATCTTCCAACAGGGAGAGGAGCGAGTCTCCGGAGACATCGGCCGGTGGAGGCGACTCGGGGACATGTCCGGAGGGTTCACGTACTCGGGGTCGCGACCCAGGGTCGGAAGACGGTGGAGACGCGACCGCCTCGGAATCGAATGGGGGAGACGCATTCTCGGAAGAAGGGGCATGCGGATCGATCGGCTCGGATCTTTCGGCACCCTTATCTTTCTGCTGTCCAGTGGGCCAAGGATGGGCGGGGGGCTCCAGGAGCGACTCGTTTTCGTCCAGAAAAGGGTTGGGGCGCTTGGGTTGGGCCGGCCGACGTGCCTGGATGGGATCCTCCAGCTCGGAGAAGATGGAAGGGCGGTCGGTGAAATCCTCGAAACCGTCGATCACTTGGGTGACCAGATCGTCTCCCCGCGCAGCCTTTTCCGCAGAGATCTCCGCGGGAGGTTCCGTAGCGGCACGCGGAGACGAGGTCTCCGCCCCGGACACCGGCTCCTCCAACACCGGAGCGCTCTCCGGACGGCTCAGCAAGCGCTGCAGGACCTGGTTCAGGTCCTTACCCTTTAGGGGTTTGAATAGCACTTCATCGACACCGATACGGCGTAGACGCTCGCCCACCTCGCTGCCCTGATCGCCAGTGATGACCACCGCCGGGAGACGTGTCTTTTCCGGTAGGCCACACTGGCGAAGCACGCGCACCAAGTCGTCGCCGTTCATACCATCGCCGTGGGAGAGAAGCAGATCGGTGAGAAGGAGGTCGTAGTCCTGTTCCATGAGGGAGTCCAGGGCCTCCTCGGCGGTACGGAAAGCCTCCACTTCGTACCCATACTGGCGTAGGATCTTGAGGGTGACGTAGCTGGACGTGCGGCTGTCGTCCACAAAACAGATGCGGGCGGCACGCGCCTTCTCACCTTTCGGTGCCCCTGGCCGTGGCACCATGACTCCTTTTTCGGCGTCGTAGACGAGCTTGACGTGTGACACGATGGACGGTTTCTCCAACGATTCGGCGCCTCGCCCCCATGAGACCGTGGAACGACGCAGTGGTGCCCAGTATATCAACGGTCATTGAGCCTGTCCGTGTGTCGGCAGGGCGCGACGTGGGGTTTAGTCGCAGCCTGTTGGCGCATACAATCTACCCATGGACGCTCAACGCAAAAATCAACCCGGCCCGGCTCCGGGTACCCTTTCCCCCGAGGCGGTAGGTCACTTGCACGGGCTGTTTCGAGCACGTGTCGCGGCCAGCCCCGATGCTCCCGCCTACCAGTATCACGATGAAAAAAGGAACACATGGGTCACCTTGACATGGGCTCAAGCCGGCGAGGCAGTGACCCGCTGGCGAACTGCCCTGGCCCAGGAGGGGCTGTCTCCCGGGGAGCGAGTGGCCGTGATGGTGCGCAACTGCCCGGAGTGGATCTTCTTCGAGCAGGCGGCCCTCTCCCTGGGTTTGGTGGTCGTCCCCTTGTACGTCAACGACCGTGGCGAGAACCTGCGCTACGTCCTCGACCATGCCGGCGTGCGCTTGCTCCTCATCGAAGGTGAGATGCAGTGGCGCGCCCTCACCGAGGGCGATGGCCTGCCCGAGGGGCTGCGGGTGTTGTCCATGAAACCCCAGACGGGGGCGAAGGCGGTGGCGGACTGGCTCGCCGCGGCGTGCGACGACCCGCCCCCGCCGGTGCACGAGACAGCCCCGGACGATCTGGCCACTCTGGTGTACACCTCGGGTACCACGGGTCGCCCCAAGGGAGTGATGCTCAGCCACCGCAACATCCTCGTCGATGCCTACGCCGCCACCTGCGCCGTACCCGCGCGCGCCGACGACCTGCTCCTCTCCTTCCTGCCCCTCTCACACATGCTGGAACGTACCGCCGGCTGCTACCTGCCCATGATGGCCGGCGCCTGCGTCGCCTTCGCCCGTTCCGTGCTGCACTTGGCCGAAGACCTGCAGGCCGTACGACCCACCGTCGTCATCCTCGTTCCCCGGGTACTGGAACGTTTCCATACCCGCCTGGACGAGGCCCTGGCCAAGCGCAGCCCAGTGGCGCGTGCCCTGTTCCGCCTCGGGGAGGCGGCCGGCTGGGCCCATTTCTTGCGACGTCAAGGACGGAAAGGCTCTTGGTTGGCCCATCTCTGGCCCGTTTTGGCGCCACGCGTGGCTGCGCCGGTCCAGGAACGTTTCGGTGGCCGCTTGCGTCTGGCGGTGAGCGGCGGTGCCCCCCTGCCCCTGCCGGTGGCGCGCCGCTTCATTGGTCTGGGCATCTCCCTGCTGCAGGGCTATGGCCTCACCGAGGCGAGCCCGGTGGTGTCGGTGAATCGGGAGGAGGACAACCGGCCGGATGGGGTGGGTCCGCCCCTGCCCGGCATCGAAGTACGCCTGGGCCCCGACGACGAGGTGCAGGTGCGCGGGCCGACGGTGATGCAAGGTTACTGGCGCAACCCCGAGGCTACCGCGGAGGTGCTGGATACCGATGGTTGGTTGCGCACCGGCGACCAGGGCCGCTGGTCGGGTGGTGGCCATTTGCAGATCACCGGTCGATTGAAAGAGATTCTCGTCCTTTCCAATGGCGAGAAGGTACCGCCGGTGGACATGGAAATGGCTCTCGAGCTGGACCCCCTCATCGAGCAAGCGATGGTGGTGGGGGAAGGCCGGCCCTACTTGACGGCGGTGTTGGTGTTGGCGTCCGAGCCTTGGAACAAGCTCGCCCGCGAACTGGGGCTGGATCCGCACGATCGTGCCAGCCTGACGGACGCCCGCGTCCAACGCGCGGTACTCAAGCGGGTGCGGGCGGCGACCCGTTCTTTCCCCGCCTATGCCCGCATTCGCGCCGTGGTCCTCGACCTCAATCCGTGGACGGTGGAGGACGGTCTCCTCACCCCGACTTTGAAGCTGCGCCGTAAGCCGGTGTTGGCGCGCTATCGCGCGGACCTCGATCGTCTCTACGCGCGCTACTGAACAGGCGGAAAAAATTGTCGGAGGTGGCGCGCGCCACCGTCTCGAAGGGCAGCTCCTTCAGCTCGGCGACAAATTCGGCCACCCGCCGCACGTACTTGGGCTCGTTACCCTTGCCCCGGTGGGGCATGGGAGTGAGGTAAGGAGCGTCGGTTTCCACCAGCAAGCGGTCCAGGGGGGTGCGACGGGCGGCTTCGGCGATGGCCTGGGCGTTGCGGAAGGTGACGATGCCCGAATAAGAAACGTACATCCCCAGATCCAACACCCTCTGGGCGGTGTCCCAATCTTCGGTGAAACAGTGCAACACCCCGCCCACCTCCTCCACCCGCTCCTCGGCGAGGATGCGCAGGGTGTCCTCCCGCGCCTCGCGCATATGGACGATGATGGGCTTGCCGATCTCCCGCGCCGCGCGGACGTGGCGCCGGAAGCGCTCACGCTGCCATTCCAGGTCCCCCTCGCTCCGGTAGTAGTCCAGCCCGGTCTCGCCGATGGCTACCACCTGGGCGTCGGTAGCCAGTTCCACCAGTTCCGCCACGGACGGGTCGCGGCCGTCCCGGTGATTGGGATGCACGCCCACTGAGGCGCTCACGGGCTCGTGTTCGTAGGCGATGCGCTGTATTTCGGGATACGTCTCCAGATCCACGCTCACGCACAGCACGTGGCACACCCCGGCGGCATGGGCCTCGTCCAGGACCTGGCGCAGCCCCTCTTGGGTGCGGGCGCGCTTGATCATGTTGAGATGGCAATGGGAATCCACCAGGGGTTCCATGGGGTCCTCTTTTCCATGTCGTGATCGTTCAGAAGGTGTCGGTGGGACGTTCGGTCTTGAGTAATCCCCCGGCGAGAGTTTCGATACGCACGCGCAAGCTCCCCTCCCCGTCGCCCAGGAATTGGACGCCGATGCCGGCGCGGCGGTTCCCCTGGGCGTGACGTGGGGTGATCCACACCACCTTGCCGGTGACCGACCGGGGTTCCGGGGTCTCCGGTAGATGCAGGACCAGGGGCAGGCTGTCGCCCAGGCGGTGGGGTCGCTCGCTGGGAATGAACAGGCCGCCGTTCTTGACGAAGGGCATGTAGGCCCGATGCCGTCGGGCGACATCCTCGATGTGCACATGCAACAGCCCGCTGCGCGCTTCGTTCCGTTCGTCCATGGTCTTCAACCTCTCGCTTGCCACAAGGGCCGGGTGAACCGAACCCAGCGGTTGAAGATATCGGCCAGTTGCAGGGCGATGTTGACCGGTCCTTCCAGATGCACCTGCAGACGCTCCAGGCGTCGGTCGAAGGCGTGCACCGCCTCGGGCGGCAAGGGAGCCAGGCGCGCCAGGCCTTCGGGCTCGAGCACCTGGACGCCAGCCTGCAAACGACGTAATTGCAGGAGCCAGCGGCGCCACCAGAGGAGCCGCTGCACGGGCTCCCCGGCGGACCAGCGCTCGGCCACCGCCATGACCTCCCCCCGCCCCTCGGCGAGGGCGAGGAGGTCCTGCCAGGTCTCCCGTTGCCGTTCCCGCACCACCTCATCCCCCCAGGCCAGGGCCTGGAGGGGGGCGCCGCCGGCCAGCTCCAGCAGGGCCGCGGCCTCCTCCGCCACCCCCTGTTTCTCCAACCAGAGGACGGCCTCCCTGCGCGGCGGCAGGGGCAGGTCCAGGCGTTGGCAACGGCTGCGGATGGTGGCGGGCAGGCGGCCGGGACGGTGGCTCACCAGGATCAGCCGCGCCCCCGGCGGGGGTTCTTCCAGGGTTTTGAGAAGGCTGTTGGCGGCGTTGACGTTCATCGCCTCGGCCGGCTCGATGTGGGCCAGTTTCACCGCCCCGCGGTGGGCGCTCAGGGCGAGGAAATCGACGAGCTCGCGCACCGCGTCCACGCGGATGGCCGCCTTGCCCGTCTCCGGCTCGCACGAATACAGGTCCGGGTGTTCGTCGCGCGCCACCCAGCGGCAGGCGGGGCAGGCCCCGCAGGGCTCCCCGTCGCGGGGGGATTCGCACAGCTGGGCGGCGGCCAGGCGCCGCGCCAGACGCCCTTTGCCCACCCCCGGCGGCCCAGCGACGAGGAGTGCGTGGGGCAGGCGGTCGTCTCGCAGACGCTCACGCAGCCCGGTCCAGGCTGCCTCTTGCCAGGGCAGGAGATCCAGCTCATCCATGGAGGAGAGGCTCCAGGCAGTCGCGCAGGCGCCGCTCCACCTCCGCCAGCGGACGGCCGGCGTCCACCACGCAGAAGCGTTGCGGCTCGGCCCCGGCACGGGCCAGGTAGGCCGCGCGCACGCGCCGGTGGAAGTCCAGGGCCTCCCGTTCGATGCGGTCGCCGGGGGCGCGTCCGCGGGCGCGCGCCAGGCCGGTCTCCGCCGGCAGGTCCAAAAGGAGGGTGAGGTCGGGGCGCAGCCCACCCTGGACCCAGTCCTCCAGGACCTGGATGCGCGCCGGGTCGATGCCGCGCCCGCCCCCCTGGTAGGCGTAGCTGGCGTCGGTGAAACGGTCGCAGAGGACCCAGCGGCCGGCGTCCAGGGCCGGACGGATGACGCGCGCCAGGTGCTCGGCGCGGGCGGCGAACAGCAGCAGCAACTCGGTCTCCGGCGCCATCCGCGCCTCGGGGTCCAGGAGCAACCCGCGGATGCGCTCGCCGACGGGGGTGCCGCCGGGCTCTCGGGTGACGGTGACGGGGATGCCGTGGCTCTCCAGCAATCCCTGGACGTAGGCCAGGACGGTGGTCTTGCCGGCGCCTTCCACGCCTTCCAGGGTGATGAGACGGGCTCGCATGGGCGCGAAGGATAGCACAGCCCTTCAGGGGGTCGGGCGGCTGCGGTAGTCGGATTTCCGACGCAGCTGGTAGCGGCGCACGGCGCGGTTGTGCTCCTCCATGGTGGCGGAGAAGTGGTGGCTGCCGTCGCCTTTGGCGACGAAGTAGAGTTCGTCGCCCGGCGCCGGGTGAAGCACGGCGTGGATGGCGGCGCGTCCGGGCAGGGCGATGGGGGTGGGGGGCAGGCCCCCGTGACGGTAGGTGTTGTAGGGGTTGGCGCGGTCCTGCAGGTGGCGCTTGCGCAGGTTGCCGTCGAAGGCCTCCCCCAGGCCGTAGATGACGGTGGGGTCGGTCTGCAGGCGCATGCCCCGTTGCAGGCGGCGGATGAACACGCCGGCGATGCGTGCCCGCTCCTCGGGCACGGCGGTCTCCTTCTCGACGATGGAGGCGAGGATGAGGGCCTCGTAGGGTGATCGCAAAGGCAGATCGGGGTCGCGCCCGGCCCACTCCTCCGCCAGCACCCGCTCCATGGCCTGGAGGGCGCGGGCGAGAAATTCGCGGTCGCTGGTGCCGCGCGGGAACAGGTAGGTGTCGGGCAGGAACCAACCCTCCGGGTCCATCCCCGGCTTGCCCAGACGGGCCATCACCTCGGCGCGGGGGACGTCGGCGAGGGTGTGGCGGATGGCCGGGTGCGCCGCCAGGGCGGCGCGCAGGCGATCGAAGGTCCAGCCCTCGACGACGGTGAGGCTGTGCAGGCGCACGCGCCCATGCACCAGGTTTTGCACCAGGTCTTCGACGGTGATCCCCGGGGGGATCTCGTACTCCCCCGCCTGCAGGCGCCGGTCGGCCCCACGCAGGCGCAGCAGCCAAAGAAAATGGCCCGGCTGTTCGATGACCCCTTCGGCGGCGAGGCGCGTGGCCAGGCGCGGGGGGGTGATCCCCGGAGGCACTTCCAGGATCACCGTGGTCTCGTTGCCCACCGGTGCCTCGGCGAAGGTGCGCAAGTCGATCCAGAACCAGCCGCCGGCGAGACTGGCGACGAGGACGAACGCGCCGAACAGACGGAACAAGATGGAGCATTTCACGGGGCGAATCCCAGGGCTTTCTGCAAACGGCGGGTGAGCGGTCCCGGCTCGGGGTAGGTGCGTCCCTCCAAGCAACGCACGGGCCAGAGGCCGATGACGCTGTTGCTGAGGAACAACTCGTCGGCGTCTTCCACGTCGTCGGGGCGAAGGTCGGTTACCTGGACTTCCAGGCCCAAGGTGGCGGACGCCTCCAGGATCAGGCCGCGCATCACCCCGGCCACCCCGCAGCGGTCCAGGCGGGGGGTGAGAAGACGGCCGTCGCGCACCAGGAACAGGTTGCTGCGCGTGCCCTCCACCACCCGCCCTGCCCTGTCGCACAGAAGCCCCTCGGCGATGGTGGAGTCGCGCCATTCACCGCGTGCCAGCACCTGTTCCAGGCGGTTGAGATGTTTGAGGCCGGCGAGGGCCGGCTGTTCGCCCAGGCGGGTGCGGCACCAGCGCACGGCGACGCCCTCGCGGCGCCCCGCCTCCACCCCCGTCGGCCAGGGATGAAGAAACAAGAAACGCCGGGGAACGGGGGCTTCGGGCGGGGCGTAACCGCGTCCGCCGCTGCCGCGGGTGACCACCAGCTTGAGCACCCCCCGGCCTTCCGGAGCCTGAGCCGCGGCGGAGGTCAGCTCCGAGATCCAGGGGGCAGGGTCGGCGGGGATGGCCAGGCGCGTCAGGCCGTCCTTCAGGCGCGCCAGGTGCCGATCCTGTCTCTTATACACATCTGACGCTGC